>JAHJIQ010000002.1 GCA_018823285.1 Pseudomonadota bacterium | reverse complement strand
TCAACTTCCTTGTTGTCGTTGTCAGTGAAGGTTCCCAGAATCAGGCCGGAGAGTTTTGCAAATTTTCCCGCAGCGTGCAGATGGGTCAGCATCCGGTCGATCCGGTAGAGCGGTTCACCGGTATCTTCGATGAACAGAACCGCACCTTCCCATGGAAAGTCGTAGGGCGTGCCCAGAAGATGAACCAGGCTGGCCAGATTCCCGCCGATAAGCTGTCCGGTACAATTCCCTTTTGCGAGGATTTGGACCTCGGGTACTGCGGCAGGGTAAATGCATGTTCCCTCGAGTGCCTCGAAGAAAGCACTTGCTGATTGTGCATCGGATCGGGAAAGGGTATTCAGCATCGGGCCGTGAAAGGTGACCATACCCGTTTCCCGGCTGATGACATTGAGAAGCACGGTAATATCACTGAAGCCGACCAGAGGTTTCGGGTTTTTCCTGATCATCTCCAGATCCAGGAACGGGAGAAGCCGCAAGCTGCCGTATCCGCCGCGGACCGCGAGTACTCCGGAGATTTCCGGGTCCTGCCAGACTGAGGCGAACTGCTTGGCCCGCTGTTGATCGGTACCGGCAAGATAACCGTCCCGGCAGCTTAGATCAGCGGTGATCTTGACCTGATATCCGGCCCTCTCAAGGAGAGCGATTCCTTCCTGAACGTGCAGGTGATTCATGACCGGTCCGGCCGGGGTGATGAGCCCGATGGTGTCTCCGGGCCTTATGGCTGGTGGGAGTTGCATGTTCAGCTGATGTTCCGCTCATAGAGAAGCCGCAGCCCGTCCAGAGTCAGCATCGGCAATACCGCTTCAATGGACGGGGCAAACGGGGCGATCAGACCGGCCATTCCGCCGGTGGCGATTACCTTTGGCACATCCGGCAGCATTTCCTCTCGTATCTTTTTCACAAGCTCCTCGATCATTCCCCCATAACCGAACAGGATTCCTGATTTTATGGCGTCGATTGTGTTTTTGCCGATCGCAGTAACCGGTGGGATTGAGATATCAACCCGTGGCAGTTTGGCGGTCCGCATGCCGAGGGCCTCCAGCGAGATGGAAAGCCCCGGAGTTATGGCTCCGCCGAGGTATTCACCTTTCCCCGATACGCAGTCAAAGGTGATGGCGGTGCCGAGATCAACGATGATCAGTGATGTTTTGTAGCGATCATATCCGGCAAGGGAATTGACGATACGGTCAGCGCCGACCTCGGAAGGGTTGTCCATCAGGATCTTTAACCCGGTATCGGGTAACTGGGACACCCGCATCGGTTTGATGGAGAAATGCTTCACCGACATCTCCTGCCAGGCCGACTGGCTTTGCGGTACGACGCTGGCAATGATCACTCCGGTGATCTCACTGAAGCTTAAGCCATCGATGCTGAAAAGCCCTTTCAGTGAAGCGGCAAGCTCATCGGCCATCTGGGCAGGATTGGTCTGGATCCGCCAGTGGGCGACAATTTCCCGGTCCTTGAAAAGTCCGAGGACGGTATTGGTGTTTCCTACATCAATAGCAAGAAGCATTGAATGAATATCCTTGATGAATTTTGAACATGCAAAGCGACAAGTTTGTGCTCCCTTGCGGGATGAATTCCCATCGCTCGAAGTCTCATCCTGTTCACTATCTGGCGCGGGGGCAATGGCTTGACTTTACTTAAAGGATTTGCAGAAGTCCAATATTTTGCGGGCGCTACTCCTTAAGCCGTTGTAATTCCTGCCAGGAGGGTTTTTGCGGTTGGGATTTGCCGGGAGAATCCATCTCAATGCCTATTGGTCGTGGTCATTTTTGAATTTTTTTTGGGGGGCAAAAAAAAAATTTGACTTTGGGATTCTGATCTGCGCATAATAACAATTAAGAGAGATTCATTCTCCGATAACGGCAAACTTGGAGCAATCCAGGGACGCAAAGCCACGGATCCTTTTAAGAAGGATAGCCGGGTTACCGAAGAGAGCCATGAAATCACTTAACAACAACCTGAAAGCAAATCTTACCCCGACACCTGGAAACAGGGTGCCGGGGTTTTTTATGCTTTGCAGGCTGGTGAAACAGGCGGATCTTTTGTAAAAGCGTTTCTGGATTGTCTCCCAATTTTCAGGAGACAAGACCATGAAAACCATCGCAACCTTAGTCCTTTTCATTATCTGTTTTGCTACTCCCGCTGCGGCCCTTGATTTCAATTTCTCCAAAGCCAACGATGAAAAGCTGTTGACTTTAGCCACTTTGGCCATGATCGATTATCAGCAGAGTGTTAAAATGTTTTATAAATCGAATGGATATAAAGAACTTAATCCTCTTCTCGGAGCTCACCCGGAGCGGAATGATCTTTTGATTTCCGGATTCACCAGTTTAACACTTGCCTATGCTGTCAATGAGCTCATGCCCGAGGGAAAATTCAAGAATTTTCTTTTTGATTCCATAATTGCAACCGAAAGATTGAATATCGAAGAAAACAGGCAGGCCATAGAAACCGGCAAAAGAAATTTTGAAGGTATCATGATGGTAATGTCTTTTGAATTTTGAGTTTTATGTTGGACAAGCAATGGGGGATGGGTCCCTTCAAAGGGGGGGGGAGGGACCGTTTGGGAAGGCGCGATTATTGAGCAGGGAATAAAATCAATTCAGTATGCTTTGTATCCCAAATGATGAATTGAAATAGACATCGAAAGCAGTATCTCTTATTTTACACCGGATGACTCAACCCGAGAAAAAATCATATTCGCGCAGGCGCAGGGGAGGCAAGGATTACCAATGCCATTGCTGCAGGAAAACCTTGCCGTACTGCATCAACTGTGTCTGCGGCTTCCAGATCTGTGAAGAATGCTTTCGGGAAAATCTCTGGGGAATCAGCAACGGCCCTACCTGGATCTGCCCGGATTGTGGCCGCATCAGAATGACCTGATACCCAGAATTCCGATGGAGGGGAGGGTCATCTACTGAACAGATGATGCTGCAGGGGGCCTGTGCCTTTGCCGAGTTGAATTCCGGCACTTGCGATGAGAATCTCCTGTACATATTCCCCCGCCAGTTCAAATGATCTGGTCCAGTCGCCTGTCTGCATATGGTAAGCGGTCAGTGCTGTAGCAAAAGTGCAACCGGTGCCGTGGGTGTTTGAGGTGGTCACCCTTCTTCTGGCAGACCTGCTTTCGAGAATTTCTCCCTCCGTTCTCCGGAACAAGAAGTCGCTAACCTCTGCCGAACTCATATCGCGGTGGCCTCCTTTAACGACAACCACTTTCAGTGCAGGGTGCTTGGTGAACAGACGTTCCACCGCATAGCGCATATCATCGTCGTTGGCTAATTCGTGGCCGGAAAGAGCTTTCAGTTCGGGAAAATTCGGGGTGATGGCAGTGGCGCGAGAGATGATGTGTTTTCTCAGATCGTGAACGGAAGCGCCCTCAAGCAATGATTTTCCGGAGGAGGAATGCAGAATAGGATCACAAACCACAACCCCCTCAAACCGGGCCAGAATTTCACCCACTGTTCCGGTGATCCCGGAGTTTCCGAGCATGCCGGTTTTGATATGACTGACCGGCAGATCGGCGAGGACCTTTTCCACCTGCTCCTTTACCAGGGATGGCTCCACAGGATTTGCCGAGAACACCCCTTCCGTGTTCTGGACGGTGAGGCTGGTGATTGCTGCAGCGCCATATACGCCGATGGTGGCTGCCGTCTTCAGGTCGGCCTGGATGCCGGCGCCGCCGGAAGGGTCGGAACCGGCTATGATCAAAAGGGCGGCGGGAGCTTGGGTCATATTATGTCCAATCAGTTGCAGCCGCACGCCTGGTCCGCAGAAACTATACCCGGCGCCTTGATATCCTTAACGGTAATTCTGTAGGTCAGTTCCCTGCCGGCCAGCGGGTGATTGTAGTCAACAATCACCTGATCGCCTGAGATATCAACAACCATGGCCGGAACCTGGTGGGTCTGGCCATCTTTTTCAAGGGTCATTCCCAGAACCATTCCGATTTTTGGCTCTATGTTTGTCCCTAGGGAATCCCGGTCAATGGTCTGGGTCAGTTCAGGGTTGTGCGGGCCGAAGCCTTCCTCCGGAGAGACCTTTATCTCTCTGGTTTCACCTTTGCACATGCCGAGCACGCCGTTCTCGAAGGCGGCCATTACATTGCCGAGACCGACGGTAAACTCCAGGGGGCCTGTATCGCTTGAAGTTTCGAAAATTTCGCCGTTATCGAGGATCCCATCATAAACAACGGTGATGAAATCGCCTTCCTGTACATGTTGCTGCATCTGTTTCTCCTGCGGTAAAAAGAGTCTGGTAGAATGATTTAACTTATTGGATGTCCTTTGTTGTTTCAGCCGGCATCACGAGTTTTAACAAGAGAAGCAGGGCCGGTGTGAGATGAAAGAACAGGTCAAATATATCAATGGGTTTTGAAAGTTGCCCGTTAAAAAGTAGCGAGATTTTCTCAAAGGCATGGGGCATGGGGGAAAAGGGGGCGAGAAGCATGAAGAGCGCTGCAACACCGAGTGGGATGGCGGGAATTTTAGATAAAAAGCTTTTCATGTGATTATTCTGCTGTTCCTGTGGAATGGAAGAGGATCGATGTCTGAAAAAAGATCAGCCTGTCGTTTTATTAGCAATTAATTGTTTAATTGTCAAAATTGCATGATCGCTTCACGCTAAATTACTTGACAACTCCTGCCGATGTTCATAATTTCATCACTCCCGAAACCAGGGGTGTTATGCAGTGGTATGATCATTCTTGGTAATTATGGCATTTCAGATGTCTGGAGAGGTCGCCTCCATCTGATTATGGGCAGGCGGAATTACCCTGCGGCTTTTTAAGCCGGAATCTTCAGGGGCGTTAACTTTCTGCAGCAATTTCAGAATATATTAAGATTACCGATGGCTGTGCCCGGGATGATTTGTTTCAATGATACTTGTTTGTGAGAAGCATAAAAAAGAATATGAGTCTGAAGAAGCGCTCTGTGAACACAGGGAAGAGTATTGTAAATTCAGAAAGTCTTGTATAATCAACTTCCTTGCCGAAGAACGGAGGCGGGAGCAGAAAAAGAAGGAAAATGACGAGGGATGATCCCCTCGTTTTCTCAATTGACTGAATAACAGCTTATGGATGCATTGAATTTTTCAAAAGGAAACGGGCTCATTCCCGCCATCGCCCAGGATCATGCCACCGGCGAAATATTGATGATGGCCTATATCAATGAAGAGTCGTGGCGAAAAACCATTGAAACCGGCAAGGCTCATTACTGGAGTCGGTCTCGCGGGCAGCTCTGGCTGAAAGGTGAAAGTTCCGGCCACGTCCAGCTGATCAGGGAAATCCTTGTCGACTGTGATGAGGATACGGTTGTTTTCAAAGTTGAACAGCTTGGCGGCGCGGCGTGTCATAAAGGCTATCACAGTTGTTTCTTCAGGAGAGTCGCCGGTGATGCATTCGCTGTAAAAGATGAAAGGGTTTTTGATCCGCAGGAGGTTTACAAAAAATGAAGATATTGAAACTCGGGATACCCAAAGGGAGTCTGGAAAAGGCAACGATTGAGCTTTTCGAGAAGTCCGGCTGGCGGATCAAGCTTTCCTCGCGTAATTATTTTCCGGAGGTTGATGATGACGAGTTGAGCTGTTCCATCTGCCGCCCCCAGGAGATGTCGAGATATGTCGAGCAGGGGATTCTCGATGCAGGAATTACCGGGAAGGACTGGATTCTTGAAAATGATTCCGATGTGGTTGTGGTCGATGATCTCGTATATTCAAAGGTGAGCAGAAAACCTACCCGATGGGTTATTGCCGT
This sequence comes from Pseudomonadota bacterium, assembly GCA_018823285.1. Lineage (NCBI taxonomy): Bacteria > Pseudomonadati > Pseudomonadota > Pseudomonadota bacterium. The sequence continues at coordinate 86,858 of JAHJIQ010000002.1, read as the reverse complement.
GCCGGGGGATTCCGAAATCAAGACTATTCAGGATTTGGAAGGAAAGAAGATCTCCACGGAACTTGTCAACTATACCAAAAAGTTTTTTGCGCAGAACAACATCAATGTTGAGATTGAATTCTCTTGGGGGGCCACGGAAGCCAAGGTGGTTTCGAAACTGGCGGATGCCATTGTTGAAGTGACTGAAACGGAAAGCACGATCCGGGCTCATGGTCTGAAGGTTATCCATGAAATGATGACTTCGAATACCCAGTTCATCGCCAACCGGGAGGCCTGGGAAGATCCATGGAAACAGCAGAAGATCAGGAATATCGCGATGCTGCTGCAGGGGGCTTTAAGGGCGGACAAGATTGTGGGGCTTAAAATGAATGTCCCCGATGAAAAGCTCGACACCGTCATCAAGATTCTGCCCAGCATGAATGCACCTACCATTGCCCGTCTTTACCAGAAGGAATGGTATTCGGTCGAGACCGTGATTTCCGAGCATCAGGTGAGAGACCTGATCCCTGCCTTGCTTCAGGCCGGGGCTGAGGGAATTATTGAGTATTCCCTCAATAAAGTGATCTGACGGATCGCCTGTGGAGATCAATCGACCACTCAGTGAAATTCTGGGAGAGACCTGTCAGGTCAGTTTTGTCACGAGCGCTTTCAATAATTCCCAGCTTCCTGATGCTGAATTGCCGGAAATCGCCTTTGCCGGCAGATCCAATGTGGGGAAGTCGAGTCTGATCAATAAGCTGATCAACCGGCGCAGTCTGGTCAAGGTGAGTTCCAGGCCCGGCAAGACCCAGAGTCTTAATTATTTCAGGGTCGGCGATGATCTGTATCTCGTCGACCTGCCGGGGTATGGATTTGCCAAGGTTCCGAGGAAGATCAAAAATGACTGGCAGGGATTGATCACCAGCTACCTTGAGAAACGTGAAACGCTCTGTTGTGTGGTGGTGATTATCGATGTGCGTCATCCCCCAAAGCCCCAGGACCGTGAATTGGTGGGCTGGCTCCAGAGTATTCCCCTTCCTTTCCTTCTGGTCTACACAAAGTCCGACAAGTTGTCGCGGAACCAGGCGAACCGCCAGGCGAGAATCCTTGACGCAGGGTTCAATGTGGGTCCCGCCGAGCGGGTTGTTTTTTCCGCAAAGACCGGAGATGGGCTTGGCGAACTTATCTCTTCTCTTGAACGATATTTTGATATTTCTTGACCGGAATTATTTTGCCAGTATATTTGATTGCTTGAGCCGGCATCGGGGGATGCGCCTGGCAGGATGGACCTGTCCGGCAATATTATCTTTATTTAGATAAGGTGAAATGAGATGAGTGTCGAAACATCCTGCTGGGAAATCACCGGTTGCAACAAGCACGAGGATTGTGCGGTGTTCAGACAATCGGAATTGACCGGCCTCCCCTGCTGGGAAGTGGTAAGTTCTCTGGATGATTATCGGAACGTGCTGAATGTCTGCGGTGACTGCGTAGTGTATGTGATGAAGCAGACCAGCGATATTCTCAGTGCGGCGCAGATCGATGAGATTATGGCCAGGAAAGGTGCCGTCAACTGTTGCGCCAAGCTAGTGGCTGTCCAGTAGATCTCCGGGAGAACACGGTTACTCGCAAACCAGTTTGGATCCTTCTTTGAGTTCGTTCAGACATTCAATGATCTGTTCCTGCTGCCTGGCGTCCAGCTGCAGGCCGTAACGAAGCATTCTTTTTACGGTGATCTTCCAGCCTCGTTTACTCTTCTGGCCGATCTTCTGGCAGATTCTTGTTTTGTAGTGGCAGCTGGTGCAGTTCTTGTCAAGAAGTTCACCGCACCCCTGTTCTGCCTTTACCGGCATAGCCGAATGCAAAATCAGAAATGCAGCCATCAGGAGGATTTTCACAACAGTTCCTTTATATGCGGCAGTCTCAAGACTGGTCTGATTTCAGGACCGCCAGGAATGCCTTCTGGGGAATTTCCACATTGCCGACAGTCTTCATTCTTTTCTTGCCGGCCTTCTGTTTTTCAAGCAACTTCCTTTTTCGGGTGATATCCCCGCCATAACATTTTGCGGTGACATCCTTCCGGAGTGCAGAGACGTTGGTTCTGGCTACCACGGAGCCGCCGATGGCGGCCTGGATGGCAATTTTGAACATCTGGCGCGGGATTTCTTCTTTCAGCATTTCGCAGGCATGGAGCCCTCTTTCCCTTGCTTTGGCCCGGTGAGTGAGCTGGGACAGGGCATCGACCTTCTCACTGTTTACCAGGATGTCCAATTTTACCAGATCGCTGGGACGGTAGTCAAAAAGTTCGTAGTCGAATGATCCGTAACCCTGAGTAATGGATTTGAGCTTGTCGTAGAAGTCGTAGATAACCTCGGCAAGGGGAAGTTCACAGGAAAGTTCTATCCTTCCCGGAGTAGGATAATGATGGGTGGTGTTTTCTCCCCGTCTCTCCATGCACAGGTTCATGACTGGCCCCATGTAGCGTTCCGGCATCAGGATGGTCGCCTTGATATAGGGCTCTTCGGTCCGGTCGATCACCGTAGGGTCGGGGAAATGGGCCGGGTTGTCAATTTCAAGGGATGAGCCGTCCTGCAGGAAAAAATGATAGACGACAGTGGGCACGGTAAGAATCAGCGGAATGTCAAATTCTCTTTCCAGCCGTTCCTGGACGACTTCAAGATGAAGCAGTCCCAGGAATCCACAGCGAAAACCGAAGCCGAGAGCTGTTGAGCTGTCTTTCTGGAAGGTTAAAGCGGCGTCATTGAGTTTCAGTTTTTCGAGGGCGGTCGCCAGATCTTCGTAGTCATCTGTGGAGATCGGATAGATTGAAGAGAAAACCACCGGCTGGACTTCCTTGAAACCAGGTAAAGGTTTCTTGCAAGGGTTCGATTTGATGGTAATGGTGTCGCCGGGTTTGGTGTCGTTGACGGTTTTAACCCCGGCCAGGATATAGCCGATCTGTCCGGCGAGCAATTCCTTTTGAGGAAATCTGGTCAGGTGAAAAAGACCGACCTCCTCAACCCGGTATGTTGCACCGTTTGACATGAACATGATGGTGTCGCCGGCTTTTACCCTGCCCTCGAAGATTCGACAGGAGATGATTGTCCCCCGGTAGGGGTCATAGTTGGCATCGAAGATGAGCGCCTCAAGAGGTTTGTCCGGGTCTCCGGTGGGCGGGGGGAGAAGATTGACAACAGCCTCAAGAACTTCAGCGACCCCCTGGCCGGTTTTTGCCGAGCATCTCTGAATAAGGTCGATATCAAGGCCAAGGTCGTCGGCGATCTGGATTGTCACTTCGTCGGGATCGGCTGAGGGCAGATCTATCTTGTTCATGACCGGGATAACTTCCAGGTTATTCTCAAGGGCAAGGTACAGGTTGGCAAGGGTCTGGGCTTCGACGCCCTGGGCGGCATCGATCAAGAGCAGGGCGCCTTCGCAGGAGGCGAGAGCCCTGGAAACCTCGTAGCTGAAATCAACATGCCCGGGGGTATCCACCAGGTTGAGAATGTATTTTTTGCCGTTTCTGGCCTTGTAGGGCAGGCAGATGGTCTGGCTCTTGATGGTTATTCCCCGTTCCCGTTCAATATCCATGCTGTCGAGCAGCTGGTCTTTGAATTCACGGGCGGTGACCATGTTGCACATCTGGATAAAGCGGTCGGCAAGGGTTGATTTGCCATGATCGATGTGGGCGATGATGCTGAAATTTCTGATGTTTTCCATTGAGGTCAAGGGCCGGCTGGTTGATGATCGTTTTTTTTTTCGCCCTCCGGTCCCATCTCATAAGATGTCATTATAAACCGGTGCACGCTAGTATTCAGGGCACCTTTTTATCATAATTACAGTGGGATTGAAACAGATATTGTCTGGGATACACAGGAGAATTTGCGGAGGCTCAATGGTGTTTTCTGAAATATTCTCCTGCTTGTTTCCGGGCCGGGGAAAATGATTTCACACGTCCTGGATCCGCTAATTGCCCCATTTGTTTTTCGGATAACTTTTTTGCCGCCATTGGCACAAAGCTGAGTTGAGCAGCTCGTCTGCTCGTGCCGATTAGTTAAGTTAAGCAGCGTGCCTGCTTATACGAAACTTATGCCCCTGGGCGAAAGCGAGTTTGCGAGGCATCGAGACTTATGCCCGCATGGGTGAAATTATGAATTTGTGTGACCTGACAAATCTGTTAGAATGTTCGTGGCATGATAATGAAACTGTTGATCCGAGGAGTCTATGGTGGTGCGATATCCTGGTAAAACAATACTTCTGGTTATTACGGCGCTGCTGTTTCTGGTGCCTTGCGCGGGAGCAGACGAAAAGGTCGTTTTCAGCTGGGGATTCTTTCTTAAATCCGCTGACGGTCTGGTGAAATCGCTTGATTTTGACGGCCCGGAATCGGTCGGTAAAGGTGATTTGCTGAGAGTTTACCTGCAACTCCATGAGAAGTCATATGTTTATGTTTTTCTGTATGATTCACGGAAAGATCTGTATCAGGTATTCCCACCTTCACCGGACTTCTACGGGCATGCTTTTCCTGCCTGGCAGAAGTACTATATTCCTTCCGCGCGCGAGTGGTTCACGCTTGACGGAAGCCCCGGGGTGGAAAAATTTTTCATTCTCGCGGCCAATAATCGTCTGATGGATATTGAGGAGTTGGCCGGAAAGGTGATTTTTGAGCGGAAAGAGGGTGCTGTTGATGAGAAAGCTGTTGAAATTATTGAAAAAAAAGCGGCCGCGATTTCAGATCCACAGTCGGTATCCATTGATCCCGTCCATGTTGCCCATACCGCGAAGCTTGGGCCATTGAATCCCGGGGAGGGTGTCACTGCCAATCGCGTCGTGGCTAACGGTTCTTACGGCCTGGTTCTTGAGCTTGTCAACCGGTAGACGCTTTCTGCCGACGGCCCTGTTTTTATAAATGGCTGGCTAAAATCAAAGAGATTATATATATAGGTTTTTTTTGCCTGAAAGCCAGGGCGAGATAACTGTGGAGCTGGCAGCTGTTATGACGAAAAGAATGACCGACTCTGATTATGAGGAAGGTCAACCCATAGATTCCGATGTGATGCAACATCCGCTGGTGGCTCTTGCCGACGACGAGCATCTTCCGGCGCTCGGTCAGGCCGGGTTGCACCGTTATCTGCAGGAGATCAGCCAGCACGAACTTTTATCACGTGAGGAGACTGAGGAACTGGCAATTCGTTATCAGGAAACGAAAGATCCCGATGCCGCATACCGCCTGGTGACCTCCAATCTCCGCCTCGTGGTTAAAGTTGCCATGGATTTTCAGAAGTACTGGATGCAGAACTTTCTGGATCTCATTCAGGAAGGAAATGTCGGTCTGGTCCAGGCGGTAAAGAAATTCGACCCTTACCGGGGCGTTAAATTCTCTTACTATGCCGCCTACTGGATACGGGCCTATATCCTCAAATCGATCATGGACAACTGGCGGCTGGTGAAAATCGGCACCACCCAGGCCCAGCGCAAGCTGTTTTTCAGTCTGAACAAGGAACGTAAACTTCTGGAGGCCCAGGGGTTCAAGGCAGAACCCAAACTCCTTGCCGAAAGGCTGAATGTGAAGGAGAGCGAAGTTATTGAGATGACCCAGCGGATGGGCGGCAATGATCTATCCCTTGAAAGCCCGATCCGGGATGATTCCAGTGACGAACAGAAGGACTTTATCGAGAGTTACGGACCGACCGTTGAAGAGATGGTGGCTGAGAATGAGATGAAAGCCAAGATCTCAGCGGTGATCGAAAAACTGAAAGGCAGCCTGAATGACAAGGAGCATGCAATTCTGGTTGACAGGCTCCTGAGTGATGAGCCGCTCACCCTCCAGACCATCGCCGACGAGTATTCCATATCCCGGGAGAGGGTCAGGCAGATTGAGGCGAATCTGCTCGGCAAGATGAAAACTTTTTTCGAGCAGGAACTTCCCGACATTAAAAACTACCTCGACGAGATACTCACCAGCTGGCGTCGCGGCGGGTGAGCAATCGAACCGGGACCCGGTTGTCCATGAGGAACATTCCTGTTCCCGGAAAAAATCCAAACCCATACACGATCAGAGAGAAGAGATGAACGTACCCCTTTTGGACCTGAAAAAGCAGCTGCAGCCTTTGCGGAAACAGATACTTGAAGCAGTCACCGAAGTTGTGGACTCGACCGGTTATATCCTCGGGCCCAAGGTTGAGGAGTTTGAAAAAAATGTGGCAGAGTATTGCGGGACTTCGTATGCCATCGGGGTTGCCAGCGGCACCGATGCCTTGCTCGCCGCACTGATGGCGATGGGTGTCGGGCCGGGGGACCTGGTTCTGACCACTCCATATACCTTCTTCGCAACCATGGGCTGTGTTTTAAGGCTCGGGGCCCGGCCACTCTTTGTCGATATTGATCCGGTGAGCTATAATGTTGATCCGGACGAAATCGAAAGGATCCTTGTGGAAGAGCCGGAAACCGCGAAAAAAGTGAAAGTTATTCTGCCGGTGCATCTGTACGGGCAGTGTGCCGATATGGCGAGAATTCTGGATATTTCGGCGCGATATGGAATCCCTGTGCTCGAGGATGCGGCCCAGGCGATCGGAGCTTCCTGTCCAATTCCCGGAAAGGGTGGAATGGCATGGCATAGAGCCGGTGCCATGGGCACGGCCGGCTGTTTTTCCTTTTTCCCCAGCAAAAATCTTGGCGGGATCGGTGACGGGGGCATGATCGTCTTGAGCGACCCTGAACTTGCTCACCTCATCCGGGTGATCAGGGTCCATGGTGGGGAGCCGAAATATCATCATGCCATAGTCGGCGGCAATTTTCGGCTCGATCCCGTTCAGGCGGTTGTGCTGAATGTGAAATTGCCGCACCTTCCGGATTGGCATCGCGCCCGCCGGGAAAATGGTGAACTCTACAACCGGCTGTTCCGCGATAAGGGGCTGGCAGGTGAGCAGGTTGGGCTTCCCGTTGCCGTGTATCGCGAAGCGGCTGAAAAGAGTGGGGTTTCCCCGGATTATCATATCTACAATCAGTATGTGATCCGGGTCGAAAAACGGGATCAATTGCTGGAGTATCTGAAGTCTGAAAACATCGGCGCTGAGATCTATTACCCGATTCCTCTGCATCAGCAGAAATGTCTGGTCGGGATGGGGTATGACACGCTTTCTTATCCTGAGTCGGAAAAGGCGGCACGAGAAACTCTTGCCTTACCGATTTATCCGGAACTGACCGATCAAATGCAGGAATATGTAGTTGAACGGATATCCGCATTCTATGACTGAAAACGACATTCGCAGAACAGAATTGCGACCAGGAAGGTGTTTTCCGGGGAAAATCTTCCGTTCAGGACCGGTAATGGCTCTTTTCTTGTCACTTATGTTCACTTTTCTGCTGTGGTGTCTTAACCCGGTCAAAGCTCAGGCCGCTCTGGGGGATCTTCTGGTCATCCCGTCTCCGATCCCGGAGGTGGAACTCTCGATGCAGGGAGTTACTCTCCCGCCATGGAAAAAATTATGGGACGAAGGGCGAGGGCTGGTCAGGGCTGGTGATTTTAAAGGTGGTGCGGCCAGATACGATGAGCTTCTTGCGGTAAAGCCGAAGCTTGAGGAAGCACGCTGGGAGTTCTGCTGGCTTCTCATCAGGATCGGTGACTGGGAGCAGGCCGTAAAAAATCTGGAACTGCTGTGTGAATCGTATCCCGAAAAAAGTATCTACCTGAATGCCCTTGCCATCGCATTGCGCGGCCAGGGCCATTTCAGCAGGGCGCTTGATCTGTTTACCAGGAATTATTCCCGGAATTCCGGAGATCTGGTGGCATTGTCGGGAATGGCCCAGAGCCTGGTCGAAGGGGGGCGTAAAAAAGAAGCATATCCTCTGATAAAAAAAATTTTCGACCTGAAACCGAATGATCGGGGAGTCAAAATCGCCCTTGCCAGTCTCGCTTTTGAAATCGGGAAACTGGAAACAGCCAGAAAGCTTCTGGTCGAGCTTGCCGCTGACCGAACATCCGGGCTTGATATCCTGCTGATGACCGCCAGGATCCATGAACGTCTCGAGCGTTACAAGACGGCGGTCCAGTACTGGCAGAAAATACTTAACATTGATCCGGACCATCGTGAGGCCAGGGGACGACTGGCCATTTATTACGAGAACCGGGGGCAGTATGACAAGGCTCTGGAACATCTCCTGTCTCTGCTTGAAAATGATGAACACAACCATTCACTCCTGGCCAAAATCTGCAGAATATACGTGCAAACCGACCGTTTTGCCGAGGCCCTGCCGTATTTTGAAAGATATGTCCAGTTGCGTCCGGATGATCTGGATGCACTCCGGTCGATTATCAATATTAATATCGCGCTGGGGACCGATACGGTTGCACTGTATCGCCGGATTCTGGCCATAACTCCTGACGATCCTGCGATTCTTAACCAGTTGGCATCAGATCTTCTTGCTGCCGGACAACTGGAGGGGGCCCTGTTCATGTGGGGGCACATCTCCAGACTTGCTCCGAACCGCCCTGAAGTTTTCAGGGCCATTGCCGACCTTCTCGGCCGTCTTGGCAGAATAAAAGAACAGGTCGAGGCCCTGCAGCTATTGCATGAGCTTGTTCCGGAAGATATGCAGGTTATTTTGAAACTGGCACAGATGAAGAGAGATTCTGGCGAGCTGCAGGAGAGTCTCGAATATTACGGGAAGTTGCAGCGGGCCGGCTACATAGGCTGGGCGCTTTTTGAAGGCCGGGGTCAGTTGCATGAGGAGCTGCAGCAACCTGCAGAGGCGCTTGCTGATTATGAAAAACTGCTCGCATTATCACCGAACCGGAATGACATCAGGAGGCGATGTATTGTTCTGGCCGGTGAACTTGGCGATCTTGTCGCATTGGCGGGGTTGATTGAGCAACTTGAGAGCTCCAATTTTGTGGTCAGTCCCGCCGATCTTCTGCTGGCCGCCGAGTCCTACAGAAAGGCCTGTGACTTCGGCAAAGCGTTCAGCCTCTATAAAGAGATTCTCGGCAACTTCCGGGACACTGAAAGGGGCGACCGCCCACCATTTCAGAGATCTCGGGAATATGGGCAGGCAGTCCTCGGACTCAGCAATCTTCTTGAAGAGGAAGGGCTTTTGTATGAAGCCGAGGAACTCCTCAGGGAGTATTATTTAGATTCCGGGCAACAGTTGCCGGTTCTGCAGAGACTCTTCGACCTTTCTCTTTCCAGGAGGAATGTCGCCACGGTAAAGGCCCGAGTGTGGTTTGACCGATATTCCTCACTGGCGGGGGAAAATTCGGCCCGTGTCAAACTGATGAAGGCCAGACTGCTTGCTTCCGTGGATGAGCTTGCCAGCGCGGGAGTCTTGACCCGGCAGATTCTGCAGGAGTCGGTGAGGGGCAGGGTGAGGTCTGACCCGGAAGGACGTGAAGTCGTGCGCCGGGCAGGTCTTCTGCTCGCCGAGATCTATACTGAAGATGGAGAACTGGCCGACGCAGAACGGCAATGTCTCGCGCTGCTTGGTAACGATGAGGTTGATAAAGAAGTCCTGGTCCTGCTGCTCCGGATCTATCATATAGCTGAAGAACGGGAAGCCGCCGGGAGTATTTTTGACCTGCTGATCAGTTCTTCAGGAGGGGTGTTGGAACTTCTGGAACTTGCTCAGCTCTTGAAAAAGTACGATCTTCCCGGATACCAGGCCATTGCCGCTGAAAAGGCCATGCTTGAGGCCCCGCAGTCTTCCCGGGCAGGATATCTCATGGCTTTGGCCATGCAGGCGTCCGGGCGCGCGGACAAGACGATAGACCTGTTGCGGAAACTTATGGAAAAATACCCGGAAAACGTTTCTCTTTCCGTGCTCGTTGCAAAAGGCTATTTCCTTACCCGGGAAAACGCTCTTTCGATCGAAAAATGTGATGAGATTCTGGAGCGCTATCCCGGGCGGATGGATATGGAATTCCTCAAAGCGCGCGCGGTTCTTGCAACAGGGAACAGGGCTGGCGTCGAGCAAAGCAGGGCCAGGCTGTTTCCCGAAAGAACTGACGATATTCTCGCCAGGGAGCTCGCCCAGGCCGGACTTGAAATGACCGTTACGAAAAAGAAGAGGTCTTTGTGGCAGGTCGTAACCTTCTCTTCAACCGAGCAACCGGGGCTTGCTGAGCAATTGATGTCTGCCGCCTCCCTGATAGACAATGCCACGGAAAAAAGCAGAAAAACAAATTCGATTGCGGTAAGATACTTCGCCCAATGGAACTGGGAAAAAGCCTTTGGCACGCTGGTCTCGGGGAGTTGAGTTCTTGCATAATGGCAAGGAAATAGGTATTGTTGCAGTTGAATCTGATCTTTCCGGGAGAGGGTGGGCATGACGGGTTGGGTGGAAGTGGTTGAGATTATCTGTTTTATTCTGTTCTGGTTTTTTCTGATCGGTTATATCCTTCCCAGGATGAAAGGTGGTTTTTCCTGAAAGGGAAGTGAGTGCGGGCCCGTGCAGCCTGTTGTCAAAGATCAAACCCCAAAGATCGGTCTTGATCCGTAATATCAACCTATAGATTCGGTTGTCATACTAATCAGCAAGTGATAGTTAACTTTGAGCGGTGGGAATTTCCCGCCGTAGTTTTTTTTGGGAGGTTTACAAAATGGTAATACGTTTGCCCATGTCAAAAAGCGGGTATGAAACCCTGAAGATAGAACTTGAGAAACTCCTGAAAACAGATCGTATGGAAAACATCAAGGATATTGAGCGGGCCAGAGAACATGGCGACCTGAAGGAAAATGCCGAATATCATGCGGCTAAAGAGCGGCAGAGCTTCATTGAGGGACGAATCATGGAGCTGAAAGATAAGTTGAGCCGGGCCGAAGTGATTGACTGTACCAAGGTGAATTGCGAAAAAGTTGTGTTCGGTACAGTGGTGACTGTTAACGATCTTGATACCGATGAAGAATTGGTCTACAGGATTTTAGGGCCTGAAGAATCGGATCTTAGAAAAGGCCGCATTTCAGTCCAGTCGCCTCTCGGTAGCTCCATGCTTGGTAAAAGTGTCGGTGATGATGTGCAGGTCCGCACACCGGGGGGAATCAGGCAATTTGAAATTATCGAAATAACCCCGTCCCAGGAGTCCTGATTCCGCCTGGGAAAAGAGATTGCGGATTCCCGGCGGTTTTCCGGTAAAAATGGTGGATGAATTCAGGCAGAACGGTTCGTTCTGCCTGACATGGTTCAGGATTGCGATTTTGCTTCGATACCGCTGAGAAAGATCTTGCTGATCTGCTCAGCGGCCTCTTCGATGGTGTACTGATTGTTCGGTGACAATATCCAGAGTCGCGCTGTTTCATCCAAAGCTCCGAACAAGGCTCTTTTGGCGACTCCCGGCATCACATCATTTCTGAATATCCCTGCTTCCTGGCCCTTGTGGATAATCCTTGAGACGATATCAACGTATTCAATGAACTTGGTGTTGCGGTACTCACGCATGAACTTGTTGCTCTGCCGTAATTCCATTTGTAGAACCTCGGCAAGATCCTTTCGCTCTCTCACCATTCGCATATGCTGCATGGCAAAAATTTTGAGCTTTTCTTTCGGGTCTTCCTCCTGATCAGTGAGGTTTTTGACTTCGAGGATTATCTTGCCGATCTCTTCTTCAAAAACCGAGATCAGAATGTCATATTTGTTGTTGAAATAAAGATAGATCGTCCCGTCGGCGACTTTGGCCTCCTGAGCGATGTCTGATATTCTGGCGCTGTAAAATCCCTTACGGGCAAAAACCTTTATTGCGGCCTGGATAATTTTGTTGTGTTTGTCGGATACTCGCATGGCTCAATAGAATTTTTCGTTCCAAATCTAAATCAGTTACCTGGGAGGGTGTATACCGGCTCGTTACACCATTATCCTGGATATTATCAGCTTTCATCATCAACAGTTGATCAGCGAACAAGAAATTGTTAACAAATGAACAATAATGAATGAAGCCTCATTTTTTTGCGTACAATAGTAGTGAGCTTCCAGAGTGTCAAGAATAAATAGTATGAATGTAAGGAAAAGAGAGATCGCAAGGCATCGATATTGACAATCATATTGTCATGCGGGTACGATGTTTTTTCGCAAAAGAAAGGATTGACAAGTGTTGTTGATGAAGGAGAATTAATGATGAAAATACTGGTAGTTGGCTCTGGGGGAAGGGAGCACGCTCTGATCTGGAAACTTTCACAGAGTCCCAGGGTTGACAGGATTGTCTGTGCACCCGGAAACGCGGGAATCAGTCAGATGGCCGAATGCGTTGCGATCAGCTCCTCCGATTGTGAAAAACTGGCGGATTACGCAGCGTCAGAAAAGGTCGATTTGACGGTGGTTGGACCGGAAGTTCCGCTGACCCTCGGGATCGTTGATATTTTCAAGGCAAGGGGGCTGAAAATTTTCGGTCCTTCCGGTAAAGCTGCAGCCCTGGAGGGGAGCAAGGTCTTCACCAAGGATCTGTTTAAAAAATACGGGATCCCCTCAGCTGCCTATGAAGTTTTTACGGATCGGGAGAAAGCGGTTGCCTATATCAGAAAAAAGGCGGGACCGCTTGTGATCAAAGCGGACGGACTTGCAGCCGGAAAAGGGGTGATTGTTGCGGCAACTACGGAAGAAGCTGTTGCTGCTGTTGACCTGATCATGTCCGAAAAAGCCTTCGGCGAGGCCGGCAGCAGGCTGGTTGTTGAAGATTTCCTGGTGGGGGAGGAGGCCTCTTTTCTTGCCTTCACCGATGGGAAAACGGTACTTCCCCTGCCGAGTTCCCAGGACCACAAAGCGGTCTATGATGGTGACAAGGGGCCGAACACCGGCGGTATGGGGGCGTACTCCCCGGCCCCGGTCGTCACCCGTGAGATACATGATGAGGTCATGGAAAAGGTCATGTATAAAACTGTCAAGGCAATGGCTGCAGAAGGGTGTGATTATCAGGGGATACTGTATGCCGGGCTTATGATAGATCAGGGGAAAATACAGGTTCTTGAGTTCAACTGCCGTTTTGGTGATCCGGAAGCACAGCCGCTGTTGATGCGCCTCAAAACCGACTTGGTGGATATTATGGAAGCGGTGATCGAAGGGAGGTTGGCCGAAATTGAACTCGAGATCGACCCGCGACCCACAGTCTGTGTGGTGATCGCTTCCGGTGGCTATCCCGGGCCCTACGAGAAAGGGAGAAAAATTCGTGGTCTGTCAGAGGCTGGCAAGGTTCCTGAGGTGGTCGTGTTTCACGCCGGAACAGCGGAAAAGGATGGCGAGATCGTGAATGCGGGAGGCAGGGTTCTCGGTGTCACCGCCATTGGAGAAAATCTGAAGCAGGCGATTGATTCGGCCTACCAAGCGGCCGGGATGATCTCCTGGCAGGACAGTTTCTATCGCAAAGATATCGGGCAGAAGGCACTTCGCAGGGAATGAAGAATGAAAAGCTAAGAGTGAAGAGTGGAAACAACCCCGGGCTTAAAAAATATACCAAATCCCTGGGTTTATGAACTCTCAACTCTCAACTCTTAACTATTAACTATTAACTTCTCCGTGCAACGGGGACAGGAGTTGATGATGATTGGTATCGTAATGGGAAGTGATTCGGATCTGCCGATCATGCAGGCGTGTGTGGACCAGCTGAAAAAATTCGATATTCCGTACGAAATTACCGTGGCTTCCGCTCACCGGACCCCTGAACGGGCCGCAAAATACGCAACCACGGCCAGAGATCGGGGGTTGAAGGCAATCGTAGCTGCTGCGGGGATGGCTGCGCATCTGGCGGGGGTCCTGGCGGCTCACACCACCCTGCCGGTCATTGGTGTGCCGATTGATGCCTCTTCCCTGAACGGCCTGGATGCCCTACTGTCAACCGTACAGATGCCGCCCGGCATTCCGGTTGCCACCATGGGGATCGGCAAGGCAGGCGCCAAAAATGCAGCCATTCTTGCCGCCCAGATTATTGGGGTCACCGATTCTGCAATGGCCGGGAAATTGTCTGCTTTTAAAGCTGAAATGGTCGCCCAGGTTGAGGAAAAGGCCCGAAAGCTGGAGCAATAATCCCTGTGAACATGATCGATTCCGCCTCATCAGTTTCGGCCGCAGCAATAAACAGGGCAGCGGAAATCATCAGGGGAGGCGGGATAGTTGCTTTCCCGACTGAAACCTTTTACGGTCTTGCCGCCGACCCTTTTAATCCGGAAGCCTTGCGGCGGCTCTTTGACCTGAAAGGTCGTTCCCACGACAAGCCAATTCTGGTCCTGATCGATGGGTTGAGCAGGTTGTCGCTCCTGACCAAAGGCACACCGGGGCTCTATACCTCACTGATAAAGGAATTCTGGCCCGGGCCTTTGACCCTTATTTTTGCGGGCAGCGGGAATTTGCCTGAACTCCTCACCGATTCTCACGGGACGGTCGGCATCAGGTGGTCATCGCATCCTCTGGCCACGAGACTTACCGCAGCTTCGGGTGGAGTGATAACCGGGACCAGCGCCAATCCGAGCGGGTTGCCGGGCGCCGTTTCAGCGGAGCAGGTTCGTGATTTTTTTCGAACTGGAATCGATTTCGTGCTCGATGGTGGTCCCGCTCCCGGGGGGTTGGGATCGACCATCGTCTCAATACGGGAGCATCATCTGATGCCGGTCCGGGAAGGGGTGGTCCCCTTTGCCTCGATCCTTGCCGTGGGTCGTGGGGGATGATGGAGCTTTTTTCGCCGAACACTCATCACTAATCGATTCGGTTTTATACATGAAACTTGTGTGGCTGTAAGATGGCTGAGGGGGGATGGCCCTTTACGCATTGCTGCGTTCTGCCGTGTAATGGATAGAGCCAGTCTGCGGATATTTTCAGCCTTGCCGACAATAGCCTTATTTTTCTTGCCCAGTGTTGTAATAATTCTGCATAATGAAAATGAGTATGAATTTTTCTGGTTATTCTAGGGTTCATAAGAGCCGCCTCACGGAGGGAGTGAAATGGTAGATTTGGAATGGGACCGGGATTTTGCCCTGGAACAGGCAGCGGATGATGAAGAGGTTCTGGCGGAACTGATTGATCTGTTCAATACCTCCGCGGCGTCTGATCTGGAGAAGATTAACGAAGCCCTTGATGATGCTGATCCGGAGGGGGTAATGAAAGCTGCGCACAGCTTGAAAGGTGCTGCGGCAAGCCTGGGTATCGAAGGAGTCCGGGCGATTGCCTACGAAATCGAACGGGCCGGCAGGGAAGGGAGCCTGGAGATTGGTGACTGGGTGGCGGAACTGGAAGAGCTTCTGGAGGTTGCGGCGGAGGAATTGGAATAATCGGGAATGACTCAAATGGAAACACTGTCAGTTGATCAATTTTTCATTATCCATTTGAGGTAGTCAGGATGATGGATCAGGTCCGGCATGACAACTCAATAAAATCGACCTTACGGGCTCGACCAGGAATCGGGAAAGCCTTTATCTGAGCTGGCTTGAAAGAATTATAACCAAATATATCCTCTCCTTACTCCTGTCGTTTACTGGATGATATATTACTGCGGATAACCAATACCCATATGTTCAGCGCCGACAAGATCGTCAGGAAATACAGCGACCTGAAAACATTGCCCCATGTTGCAATAAAGGTGAATCAGCTGATCAAATCCGGGAATGCAACCATGCGTGATTTCGAAGAGATCATCAAATTGGATCCCGTCCTGATAACCCGGATGCTCAAACTTGTAAACAGCCCTTATTTCGGTCTGGTGAACAAGATCGAATCCATATCCAAAGCTGTGGTTTTCATGGGCATGGCAAACCTGCGCAATCTGGTGGCGATTGAAGCCTTAAGAGATATTTATAAAGATGAGGTTCCAGTCAATGGCGGATTCTCCAGAACCAACCTCTGGTTCCATTCGGCAACCGTGGCGATTCTGTCGGAAATGATTGCCAAGAGAATCTTCGGGCTTGCGGGTGAAGATTGTTTTCTGGCGGGGATCATTCACGATATCGGAATGGTGGCTGAAGATCAGGTTGCCGGAGATCTTCTGCGTAAAGCGTTTGTCGCCTATATCCCGGGGGACAGGTCAATCATAGAATTTGAGCGGGAGATTGTCGGCACCGATCATTGCAAGGTCGGGGGCGCGCTGGCCCGTGAATGGGGGCTTCCGGATGAAGTTCTGAAGGCCGTGAGATTTCACCATGACAAGGAACGGGAATTCCCACCGGAGAGTGCTATCGGAATCGTCCAACTGGCCGAGTATTTTGCCGGGAAAATGAAATATTCGGTGGTGAAGGGACAGGTTGAACCTCTCGCTCCGTCGCTGGTAAGTCATGTGAAACAGAAACTTGATAATTACAAGGTGATTGTCAAGGATCTTCCCGGGGAAATGGCCAAGGCCAGGGAGCTCTATGGGGAGTCGGCCTGAAATTCATTTAGGAACCGGGAGCTGGGTTTTTGGTTTACCCCATAACATCGTCAGGGAGAGTTCGTGATGCAGGATGATATCGTCCTCGATGATGTGTTTGGTGATCTTGAAGACGGCAACGAAAAGTATGACTCATTTCTCTTGCAGATCCGGGAACTCCTGCCCGGAGCAATTTTTCAGCTCATGGGAAATGACGGCAGCTACCATCCTGCCGATGAGCCTCCTTTCTCATTTCTCCCGGATGATATAAAAAAAGCACTTGCTTCCGATGCTGCCACAGGAGGGGTAACCAGAAAAACAGTATCCGGCAGGAGTGTTTACGCCTTACCTGTTTCGTCCTTGAATGCCTTGTTGCTGACCGAGTTCCCAGAATCAGACGTCCAGATCGAAATGGCCCCGTTTTTAACAGCGATGCTGAAGAACTCCGTGGATCTGGCCCAGGTCAGGCTTGAGCAGAAAGAGTCGGTAATCGGACAGGAGCAGTTACGTCGCCAGATTGAGGTCATGAAGAGCCAGCACAGCAAGCTGATCGGAGATAATTATCGGCAATACGAGGTGATCCAGGAAAAGGAGCAGGAATACGCAAGGAATCTGGAGAAGGATATCGCCGAAAGAACTGCGGAATTAAGAGAGACTAATCTGCAGCTTATGAATGCCAGCAAGATGAAGAGCGAGTTTCTGGCCAATATGAGCCATGAGTTACGGACGCCGATGAATGCCATTATCGGTTTCAGCGGACTGCTCCAGGAGACGAATCTTGACGCCACCCAGAAAGACTATGCCAAAACCGTCAAAAATTCTGCCGAGAGCCTGCTTGCCCTGATCAATGACATCCTCGATCTTTCCAAGATTGAAGCCGGCAAAATGGAGCTTGAGGTGATTCCCTACAACATGGCCGAGCTGATCGAATCGGTATCGGGGATGTTCGTGTTGCCGGCAAAAGCGAAAGGGGTGGAAGTGACAACCGAGGTTGGCTCTGATCTGCCGTTGTTCTATCTTGGCGATAGAAACCGCCTTCGCCAGGTCATGATCAATCTGGTCGGCAACGCGCTGAAGTTTACCGAAAAAGGAAAAATTGAGATCCGGATTGAAAGGCTGAAAAACGGCAGAATGGGACCAAGAGTGAAGTTCTCGGTCAGTGATACCGGGATCGGGATCCCGCCTGAGCGGCAGAAAGCAATATTTGAAAAGTTTGTTCAGGCGGATGGTACCACGACCAGGAAATATGGTGGAACTGGACTCGGTTTATCAATCTGTACCGAGCTGGTCGGTTTGATGGGAGGTGCCATTGAGATCGAAAGCACCCCTGGTGAGGGGAGCTGCTTTTATTTTGCTTTGAATATGATCAAGGACGAAGAAGGTCCGGGGCGGGCGGCCCTGGCAGCAGAAAAAGAATCGAGAAAAGCAACTGCCGAGGCCGGAGCTGAACCGGGAAGAGTTCTGCTGGTGGAGGATAACCCGGTCAACCAGAAACTGGCGCTGATTCTGATCAAAAAACAGGGGTGTGTGGTTGATGTCGCCGGGGATGGAGTGGCGGCGCTGGACAAGGTCAAGAACGGAGTTTATGACCTAATCCTGATGGATATCCAGATGCCGAATATGGATGGCCTGACTGCGACCAGGAAGATCCGGGAGATCGAAAGCCTGGGGCAGCGTGATGAATATGAATGTCTTGCCGGAAGGCAGGACCCGGTTCCGATTGTCGGGCTAACAGCTCACGCGAGGGCGGAGGATCGACAGAAATGTCTTGATGCCGGGATGAACGATGTCCTGACCAAGCCGATCATCCGAGACATTCTGGCCAAGGTTGTCGAAAAATATGCAAAGCGGAATAGTTGAGCAATGCCGGAAATTTATGTCCCGGTGAAAAATCTGGAACTCAATTCCTCAAGCCCGAGGGTCATCAGTATTTCCTGTAACCTTTCTCTTGGGCGGCGACGCGGCAGGTCCTTGTAGCGGGCGATAATCAGTTCGTTTTTCATGGAGTGCTCCCAGCCGACCAGTTCGGTGACCGTGACCTGGTAGCCATGCGCTTCGAGTTGCAGGCAACGAAGTACATTGGTGACCAGGCTGCCGAATTCGCGAGTATGGAGGGAATGCCGCCAGATTTCGGTTAAGCTGCTTAAGGCCAGCGCCTCTCCCTTGTTTTTCCGTAACAGCGCCGCAACTTCGGCCTGGCAACAAGGCACCACGACGATAAATTGCGCCTGTTTCCTCAGGGCAAAACGAATGGCGTCATCGGTGGCGGTATCGCAGGCATGCAATGCCGTCACCACATCCACCTTTGCCGGCAGGAATCCGGAGTCAATGGACTCAGCGACCGATAATTCAAGGAATGACATGCCGGGAAAATTCAGCCGGGCTGCCAGGGCCTGAGATTTCAGCACCAGCTCTTCCCGTGTTTCGATGCCGAAAATATGCGAGTCGTTGTCCTGATTCTTGAAGAACAGGTCGTAGAGGATGAATCCGAGATACGATTTCCCGGCACCATGATCGACCAGGGTGATGTCGGAATGATCTTCCTGAACGGATTTGAGGAGTGGCTCGATAAAATGATAGAGATGATAGACCTGCTTGAGTTTGCGTCTGCTGTCCTGATTCAGTTTCCCGTCACGGGTAAGGATATGCAGCTCTTTCAATAGTTCTATCGACTGGTCTGGCCGAATTTCGTGTTTTTCCTGCATCAAAATCTCTGAACATGCAATCAGTTAAGGTTGTCGCGGTCGGCGGAAACGAGATGATATCCTCTTTTGCGGAGCAAAAGCAATCTTTCTCTTCCTGTTCCATCTTGCTGAACATTGTCTTGCATTTTCAGATGAAATAACGCATATTCACTCGCCTGAATTCGGCAGACAATTGTATTTATTCTTTAAATCACAATTATTTCAATAGGTTGTGTCGTATGGGTCGCGAAGGATTTAACCCGTGTCTGGACTGCGGAGCCTGTTGTGCCATGTATCGTGCATCGTTTTACTGGGCCGAGGCGGATGATGTTTCTGAAAACGGGGTGCCGGTTGAGATGACAAGGCAGCTGACCCCTTTTCGTCGCTGTATGTTGACCACCGAACCGGGAGGTGATCGGTGTGTCGCTTTGCTGGGAGTTATCGGCAGGAGGGTGTCCTGCTCAATTTATGAAAGACGTTCCTCGGTCTGTCGCGATTTTCCTGCCTCCTGGGTAAACGGTGTCTGCAATGATCGCTGTGACCGGGCACGGGCCACGATCAACCTCCCTCCGATTTTGCCCCACGAATGGGATTCCCCCGGAAATTATCCGAAAGCCGCCTGACCTTCAGAAGGTGTCGGTCTTTGCTCGCTTCAGTTGGTCTTTGAGTAAGTCGATCCGCATCGACCACTGATTGCCGATTGCGCAGAATGAGTAGTTCCGCGATAGGTCGCCGGTGGGGGTGATCATGATCAGCAGATGTTCTTCCGGGGTGAGGGTTCCCAGCCGGTCCGGCCATTCGATGAGTGAGACGCCGTTTCCATAGAGATAGTCCGGAAATCCGAGTTCCTCGATTTCGTTTTCGTTGGCCAGTCTGTAGAGGTCCAGATGATACATGGGCATCCTGCCGGGATATTCATGGAGAAGGCTGAACGTGGGGCTGGTAATGTAGCAGGTTTCCGGAACCCCCAGTCCGGTCCCGAAATACTGGCAGAAGGTGGTTTTTCCGGCGCCAAGAGGGCCATTTAAAAGAATGATGTCGCCGGGGATTGCAAGAGCAGCCAGGGCTACGGCCAGTTTCCCGGTTTCTGATTGAGTGGTGCACTCGTACTGAAAAGATTTGCTCATTGCCCGATTTTTATAAGGTTGGATTTCTCAGCCGTCTTTCTTGTGGCAGAACAGACAGCGGTATTTCGGCGGATGATTTTCAGGCAGAGGTTTTACTCCCTCCGGATTGTGGCATTCGGTGCAGAATTTTTCCGCATCTTTTTTGCCCATCGCATGGAATCGCTCGTGGTCGGAGTCGTGCGGCAGTCTGTGAGTTGTTTCCGGAGGTGCGTTCCAGAGGAAGAGGAATAGCCCGCCGCAGATGGCTAAAAATACGAGATTGTAAATGATGGTGTTTTTCTTTTTGCTGTCGCTCATTGCAGACTCCCCGGAGAATGTCAGCCGGTCATTTCAATTTTGTTAAAGGGCAAAACCCCGGAACGAAGGGCCAGCGCCGCCAGTTCTGTTGTCAAGTTGCAGAGCAGTCGGCTGCGGGCAGTGAATTCCACCATTCCGAGATGAAACCTGTGTCTCTTGAGAAGGCGTTGCATGACACTCTGGTCATGATTCCGGTTGAGGATGGTTTTTGCAATTTCCTCCCCGGAAATAATGCCCGGATAAATCCCTTCACCGGTGAGAGGGGAGGCAAGACCTGCGGCGTCTCCTGCCAGGAACAGGTTGCCGAAGCGCCAGCCCCGATAGTCGTAGTTGATCAGGGCGGCAGTCAGCCTCAAACCGTCAAGATTAATACCACGATTTTTGCACCAGAGGTGAAAATTTTTTTTCAGTCGATCTGCCTTGATAGAGAGATGGCCGGCAAAGACTCCTATGGATGCGCACTCCCGGTGCGGGAAGATCCAGGCATAGCCATTCCCAAAGAGGTTATAGTCAAGATGCCATTCCATATTCTTAAAATCTCCGGGGACCGAATAGTTGATTCCGATGCCATATTTTTCCCGGGGGATACCGGAAAGCCTGCGAATGGTTGAGCTTGATCCGTCAGCGCCGACAACATAGTCCCCCTCAAAGGTCCCGCTGCTTGTCTCCACGGAGTTCCCGCTGAAGCCGGACACTCGGGCGGTCACCATTTCAGCGCCTGCTTCAAGGGCCTGTTGCAGCATCCACGCGCCAAGTTTTTTGCGGTTGACCGTCGAGACTAGGGGGAAAGGGCTGCAGAGTGTTATCCTCTGCCGGGGAGTACGGAGATGCTGGATCGGGAAAGACTTTTCAATAAGATCAGGGGGCAGAAAGCGGCTGATCCCTGACCAGGTGATTCCCCCCGCGCATATTTTCTGCCCCACCACCGATTTTTCTTCAACTATCAGGACTTTTTTCCCTGCTTCGCCAAGAACTCTGGCACAGGCGAGGCCTGCCGGTCCGGCTCCGGCGATGATGGTGTGATATTTCATCTCTGGCGGAAATTTTGCTGGTTGGATTGTTCAGGTTCTCTGCAATTTCAATTTGTCGCGGAAAACCACGCTGTCTGTATGGTATAGAGTCAGCGTGCGGACATGTCAAGAAAATCAGGGGAGAAACAGCTGTGCCCCTACCCATTTTCCCCGGAACATGTTACTCTTTTCCACCCTCGGATTTGATCATCCGGGACCTTGTGCTTCTGGACCGATCCGTACGGATTATATGATATAAAACCGGGAATTAAATAACTGTAAAAGAGGTGTGCTTTTGGAATCACTTGAAAATATCGACTCGGCAAAACCCAGAAAACCCCTGATTTTCATGTTCATCCCCGTGCTGGTTGCTATCGCGATCGGTATCGTACTGATGAACTTTTACGAACGGGAGCGGCCGCAATTAAGCCTCCTTACCGACATCACCAGGGTGGGGGTCAGTAAAGAATGCGAGCTTGTTTTCACCGATGGCAAAAGCGGCCTTCGTTCAGTTGAGATCAGGCTGGTTCAAGGTGCAAAGGAGTTGGAGGTCTATCGGAATACATACCCGAGACAGGGTTTTCTGCACAATTCCGGGCCGGAAAAGATTCGGGAGATTGTCAAACTGAACACGGTCAAAGGAAAGTTCAAGGACGGTGAAGCCCAACTGATGGTGAGTGTCCGTGATTATTCCTGGTGGGACATGATGAACGGCAACGAGACCACCATGACGTACCCCCTGATTCTCGATACCAGGCCCCCGCTGCTGAATATCATTGATTCTCCGAGGTATATCATTCCCGGTGGTGCTGGGATCGTGATCTATAAGGTCGGTGAAGAGGTCGAGCGGCACGGGGTCACGATCAATGGCTATTTTCATCCCGGCTTCCCACTGCCCCAGAAAGGAGAAGGGGTTTACGGGGCGATTATTGCGGTGGAGTACAATGCCGCGCGGATCGAAAAAGCCACGGTTGATGCGACAGACCTGGCGGGAAATCTTGCCGCCAAGCCTTTCGGGATGATCATGCGCAAGGCTGCGATCAAGAGAGACCGGATCAATGTGAGTGATGGTTTTCTCGAGGGGAAACTGCCGGAGTTTGATCACTACTATCCGGAATTGGTCGGTAAGGAACCGCTGGAACAGTATCTTGAAATCAACAACCGGATCCGCAACGAGAATGGCGACAAGATCAGGGAAATCTGCAGCAAGTCAAGACCGGAAATGCTCTGGGAAGGACGTTTCCAGAGAATGGCAAGGAGCAGCCGCAGGGCCGGATTTGCCGAATACCGGACCTACTATTACAACGGGCAGGAAGTCGACCAGCAGGTTCATCTCGGGATAGACCTTGCTTCGACTCAGCAGGCAGAGGTTTTTGCCTCCAATCGTGGTGTCATTGTCTTTGCAGACTATCTCGGAATTTACGGGAACATGGTCATCATCGACCACGGACTCGGGGTGTTCACCTTGTATTCACACCTTTCACAGATCAGTGGCGCGGTGGGTGACATGGTCACCACCGAGACGGTGATCGGTCTGTCCGGAAATACCGGAATGGCAGGGGGCGATCATCTTCATTATAGTGTTCTGATCAACGGGGTTTTTGTGAATCCCCTGGAATGGTGGGATCCCCAGTGGCTGAAACTCAATATATTAAGCTTTTTGTGATTGAGATCATCCAGCCCGGTTCAATTCCATCCGGGGGGCTGCTGTCGAGGGATGTATCATCTCAAACCGACCGGGGCGTGTGACCATTGTCCAGAATAAGGATACTTCCCGAGAATCTGGCGAACCAGATCGCTGCCGGAGAGGTTGTCGAGAGGCCTGCGTCGGTTGTCAAGGAACTCCTGGAGAACTCCCTTGACGCCGGGGCCCGGAATATCTCCATTCAGGTTGAGGGTGGCGGCACGTCCCTGTTGCGGGTGATCGATGACGGTGGGGGCATGGACCAGGACGATGTCCTCCTCTGTCTTGAAAGACACGCGACCAGCAAGATCTCGTCCGTAGAAGAACTCGATCAAATCAAGACCCTCGGTTTCCGGGGTGAGGCGGTCCCCAGCATTGCTTCGGTATCCAGAATGTCCATCACCTCCAGACCGGTTGACTTTCCACTGGGATGTAAGGTTGAAGTGCGTTTCGGCAAGGTTGTGAAGGTCCATGAAATGGGCTGTCAGCGCGGAACGGTGGTCGAGGTGAGAGACCTGTTCGGCAATGTTCCGGCCAGAAAAAAATTCCTGAAAACCACCCGCACCGAACTTGCCCATATCGATGAGGTTGTCAAAAACTACGGACTGGTTTCCCCTGAGTGTTCACTGAAGTATGCGGTGAACGGCCGGGAAATTCTTGCTCTTCCCGGGGTGGGAAAGAGCGGCGTTGTTTCCAGGATCAGGCTGCTCCTCGGTCTTGGCGGGGAGGAGGTCCTTCTTGACCTGGCCGCTGCTGATGCTGGAACGGAACTGAAGGTTTCCGGTTTCCTTCTGCCTCCCGACCAGCCCCATGGCCCGGCTGCCCGGCTCAGGGCCTTTGTCAACGGCCGGCCGGTGCGGGATCGCCTGATTACCCATGCGGTTGCGGAAGGGATGAGGAACTTTCTGATGATTGGCCGCCAGCCCGCCGGAGTGATCTCCCTTGACCTGCCCGCCAATGTGATTGATGTCAACGTCCATCCGACCAAGCAGGAAGTGAGATTTCATAAATCCGGGCAGGTCCATCAGGCCATCGTTTCTGCGGTCGGGCAGGCATTGTTGAACTACCAGAGCGGGATCAGAACGGCGCTTTTCGGTGGGGGGCGGAGTCCTGTTCAGGGCGGTATCGGGGCGACCGCCGAGAAGGAGCGTCTTTTTCCGGACCGGCATGTGGCGCGGGACGCTGCTGCTTTCCCCAGGGAGTCTGCTGCCCCCCGGGAGACAAAGATTGAGAAGACCGTCCCGGCTTCGCTGTTCTCGGAACCCGTTGTCCGTTATGATGTTCAGGTCGGGGAGACATCTGCTGCCCGATTGGGGAGTCCCCCGGATGGCTCAACCGGGACCGAGGGTCATGAGCCTGAAAGGAGAGCCGCCGGAACTGAAGCGGAAAAACGGATGGGGCAACTGAGGGTCATCGGCCAGCTGTTTGATTCCTATATCCTCTGCGAAGGGAAGGATGGGCTGGTGGCCATTGACCAGCATGCCGCCCAGGAAAGATTGATCTTCGAGCGGCTGAAAAACCAGCTGGCGGCAGGGAGACTGGCCAGCCAGAGGCTGATGTTCCCGAAGACCATGGAGCTTGCCGCCGAGGAGATTGGGGTCATTGAGGAGGAGGGCGGGGAACTTGCAAGGCTGGGGCTCGAACTTCAGGAGTTCGGCGGTTCGACCTATGTTTTGAAGGCAATTCCTGCCATCATGTCTCATCTGCCGCCGGAAGAGGTTTTCTTCTCTGTCATGCGGCAGCTTGCCGACGACGGAACTGCTAGGGGCGGCAGGGCCTCCCTTGATCACCTGCTGGCCGGAATGGCCTGCAAGGCGGCGATCAAGGCCAATCATTCCCTGCTGCTCCCCGAGCTGGAAAGTTTGCTCGGCGAGATGGAGAAAAATGATGTCTTCTCCCATTGCCCCCATGGTCGGCCAGTGGTGAGATTTTTTTCTGCGGATGAAATCAGGAAATGGTTTCACCGGACCTGAAAAAAGAATATCGAATAGTCGGCAGGGAATATATTTTAGAAAATATTGAGTCAAGAGGGTGAGACGATGACAACTGCAATTACTGAAACAAATTTTCCCGATCTGAAACTTGTTCATCGCGGCAAGGTCCGGGACCTCTATGAGGTGGATGATAAACTGTTGATGGTTGCTACAGACAGGATTTCCGCCTTTGACGTGGTTATGGAAGAGCCGGTGCCGGACAAGGGCAGGATACTCACGAGCCTGTCCCTGTTCTGGTTTGATTTTTTAAAAGACGTCATTCCGACCCATCTCATCACGGCCGATGTGAAGCAATATCCCGCCTCCTGCGCCCCTTATGCCGAGGATCTTGCCGGGCGCAGCATGCTGGTGAAAAAGGCAAAACCCCTGCCGGTTGAATGTATTGTCCGGGGGTATATCTCCGGCTCTTTCTGGAAATCGTATCAGAAAGGGACGACTGTCTGCGGTTTCAAGCTGCCCGCAGGGATGAAGGAATCTGAGAAGTTCCCGCAGGTTCTTTTTACACCTTCCACCAAGGCGGAACAGGGGATGCACGATGAAAACATCTCTCTGGAAAAAATGGAGGAGATCGTCGGGGCCAACGAGACCAGGAGGATCGCCGAGGTCTGTGTGGCCCTCTACGAAAAAGCGGCCGATTACGCGAGGTCCAAAGGCATCATCATTGCAGATACCAAATTCGAACTGGGCTGGGATGGTGATGAACTGATTCTGATCGATGAGGTGTTGACTCCGGATTCATCGAGATTCTGGCCGGTTGACCAGTATAAAACCGGCCAGGGACAGCCGAGTTTCGATAAACAGTATCTTCGGGACTATCTCTCTTCGCTGGATTGGGACAAGACCCCCCCGGCGCCGCGGCTGCCGGGAGAGGTCCTGACCAGGACCTCTGATCGTTATCAAGAGGCGCTGGAGAAGATCACCGGCAAAAAACTATAAGCCCGCCTCCTGGAGTTCATCCAGGAGTTTTTTCTGGTTTTTGTTCAGTTTTGTGGGCACTTCCAGATTGACTTTCACGAACAGGTCTCCCCGGGGTCCCTTGGGCCCCGTGGGTAGGCCATGGCCTTTAAGGCGAAGCCTGGCGTTGGCTTGGGTTCCTGCCGGCACCTTGACCTGCAGCTTTTTCCCCTCCAGAGTCGGCACCTCAATGGTGGCGCCGAGGACCGCTGCGCTGAAAGGGATTTTCCTGTCCATAATCAGGTTGTCATCATCACGGATATAGTCCGGATGGGGCAGAACTTTGATCAGGAGATAGAGGTCTCCCGGAGGGCCGCCCATCTGGGATGGAGATCCTTTTCCAGAAACTCGGAGTTTCTTACCGCTGGATATTCCGGCAGGGATTTTTACTGAAACTTTTTCAGAGGAAAGACCCCGTCCGAGGGAGATGGTTTTTTCTGCGCCGTGCAGAACTTCAGGCAGGGTGATGGCCATTTCCAGACTGAGATCGTTCCCCTTTATTTGATGAGACTGACCGCCTCCAAAGGAAGAAGAGCGTCAGCCGCCACCGGGTTGTCCGCCACCCTGCTGGAAAAAAGCACCGAAGGGATTTGCTCCCGTCCCTCCTCTGGAGGAGCCAAAGGTGAATGAGGTGGCGCCGCCGCCGAAATTGATTCCGAACTCTTTTAAGATGTCGCCCAGGTCAACGTTACGGAAAATGTCTTCCTGACTGTATCGTTGCTGGAAGCCTTCCGCACCGAAGGTGTCGTATTGCTGCCTTTTCTCCTTGTCGGACAGAACGGCATACGCTTCACTGATCTTTTTAAATGTCTCTTCCGCTTCTTTATCCCCCTTGTTGCGGTCGGGGTGATATTTGAGGGCGAGTTTGCGATACGCTTTTTTGATCTGACCCGCGTCGGCCTTCCGGTCGACACCGAGTACTTTATAGTAGTCCATGAAATTTAGTTCCGGTTAGCGGTTGTAATTAAATTTTTCTGTCTGCCAAACATATAATTTTGCTTGGCCGGTGTGTCAAGTTGCGGTCGAATCAAGAAAAAAAGAGCCTTTCGACAGCAGTGCGCGAAAGGCTCTTTTTCACAGGACTGAGACAGCGGAGAGCCACTGTTCTAAAACGGCAGAATAACCGGAGAAACGAAGATCCTCATCCGGTGCTCTGCGCCCAGTTTCAAACAGTGAGATTTCCCGCTGCTTTTAAGGCGCTCAAACCGAGATTTGAAACAAGGGGTTAAAACGGAACATCATCCCCCATTGATGGTTCAGGCAGGGGCGGCTCATCGTTGTAGGAGGGCATCTGGTCTCCTCCGGAGCCACGGGGGCTCAACATCTTCATCTCCCGGGCGACGATTTCGGTCGTGTATCTTTTGTTGCCGTCACGGTCTTCCCACTGACGGGTCTGGATCTTGCCCTCGATATACACCCGGCTTCCCTTGGAGAGGTATTCGCCGCAGATCTCCCCGAGGCGCTGAAAAGCGACAATCCTGTGCCATTCTGTTTTTTCTTCTTTCTTGCCGTCCTTGGTCCAGGTTTCGGTGGTGGCCAGATTGAAATTGGCCACAGCGCTTCCGCTCTGGGTATAGCGCATTTCCGGGTCCCCTCCGAGGTTGCCGATGAGAATTGCCTTGTTGATCATCTTTCATTCCTTGCTGATAAAGAGTTGATTACAGGTATCAAGCTTCGGTTGAGCAGCTAGCCTGCTCGTACGAAACGTGTACCCGAAGGGTGAAAAAAGGGTTCAGTTGCCGTCACGCCGAGGATGTTGTGATCCCGGCCGGACGGGGTTGTCAAAAAAAGACTCTAATACAAGTTTCTCGCCGTTTAAAGGCAATTGTTTTCCGAGGGTGAAAATTGCTTGACGAGAGGGTGTTTGCTCTGCGCTTCCAAGGGGACGATTTGCCGGAATGGCCCTGCCGGGAAAGTTTTCTGCAGGAACTGGAGAGGGAACAGGTTTTTATGAGTTTCTCAAATTTTGCAGGGAAAAGTCTGCGCCTTGTGGGAAAAATCCACCAAGAGTATAATGGGGACAGTAACTCTTATCATTATTCAATTAAGGGGGACCGATAATGGCGAAGAATAATGACGGACACAATCTGAAGTTGCAGGAAGTAAAAACTCTGGTTGAACATTGCCCACATGGGCATAATCTGCTGAATCTCGATTGTCCGGTCAGAAATATCCGGAAATTGAATGCCGACAATCTGAGCAAGGCCCTCGGTCAGATGTCGCCAGCCGAGATCAATGCCATTATCGACTATCACAAGAGTTGCAGCGGAAGAGATTCATCTCCGCAAATCCACTAGGAATTTTTTCCGGGTCCGGAATCAGCTGTTCTGAAGCCCCGCGGCGCGGTCGAGCATGGTCGGCAGAGTGGAGTGTTCACTTGGGGTGTACCCGAAAACCTCCTGCCAGATCTCGTCGCTTTCCATGCACAGGTAGATACAGGTTGATTCTGCGGCAAAACGTTTCAGCTCGCTGTAGATCTGTTTGTACATCTCTGTTCTTTGGGTGCGGAAGTAGCGGCTTTTGCCGTCCAACCCCATGACGAATTCATCGTAAAAAAATCTTGATTTAGGGAAACGGTCGGTGGCTATTTCTTTCAGTTTCGGGATGTACCTGAGGCAGCCCATGCTGATCCAGACGATGCTTTCTGCCGGAACCTTTGCATACAGAGTCTGAATGGTGCTGCAGTATCCATCCTGCCAGCCGGGGTGATGGATGATCGGGTCGAAATGAAAGGCCAGCCGATAACCGAGGGCAGCGCATTCAGCCGCCGCATCAAGCCGCTGGTTGAGAGACGCTGTTTTCAGCTCCTCCCGTCCCATGATCGGCGGGCTGTTCAAAGACCACGCGAGGATGGTTCTGCCGCCATGGTCGAGCCCTTTCAGGTTTTCGATGTAAGCGCTCTTGGTCTTCAGCTCAAGGACCGCATTTTCTTTATCTTTCATGAAATCTATCAGAATTCCGCTCAACCCGGTCAGGCTGTCAAGGGCCATGCTGTCGGTGAATTCACCGGTCCCGATTCGCCATAACCGCTCCGGTTCTGCCCGGAACGCTGCTTCCATTTCATTTAACAGGTCGTCGGTGTTTACGAAAAACGAGAGCCAGGGATTGTTGAGGTAGGACTGAAGGATGCAGTACACACAGTCCATCGGGCAGTTCATGCCGATGTTCAGCACCTGATAATCACAACAGCGATATTCACGGGTGGCCGGACAGGGCTTGAAAAACCTGCCCCGGTTGATGGTGAGGAGCAGGATGTTCTTGCCCCGGTTCAGGTTCCCGGTAAAATCGGTCCTGCTTTTTTTTTCATCGGCGGCCATGGGATTATATCCGTCCGGGACAACCTTAAACGGAATTTTTCCAGCCCGGGCAAGAATTTCGCGGGCAAGGGGGTATCCGGAGGCGCTCTCCTCGACTAGGATTTCCCTGAGCAGAGTGGCCGGGTCGATCAGACCTGAATTTAAGGAGTGATTTCTTTTTGTCATGGGCCGGAAGGGTACTGCAAAAAATTGAAGGCTAAAATAAATTTTTAAAAAAAGATGGAAATGTTCCCATGAAACGTGAAATCATTTGGATAATAGTATTTGTTGCGGAAATATCACGGAAAGCTGAATCGCGATTCAGGAAATTTTCTTGACTTGATTCAGTTTTGGTGGTGTAAAAAAGAGGCTTGCAGCCCGAGCCCCGAAGCCATGATGAGCATTCCGTCAGTTGCGACGGCGGGCAACGACATAGATGTGTTAAGGTTTTCACCAGAGCAAACCGGCCTCATTGTGAGACCGACTTAAACCCTAATCAAAGAGGGGATAAATGAAGCAGACACACTTTGAAAAGGTTACAGGCAGGCTGAGCGGCGTTTCCCGCCGTGATTTTATGAAATTCTGTACGGTGATGGCTGCAAGTATGGGGCTGCCTCTCGAGGTTGCGCCACAGATTGCCGAAGCCATCACTTCGGCCAGAAGACCAACGGTCATCTGGTTGTCCGGCCAGGGGTGTACCGGCTGCACCGAAACGCTCCTCAGGCCTTCCCACCCCACCCTCGAAAGTCTGATTCTGGACCTCATTTCCCTTGATTATAACGAAACATTGAATGTCGGAGCCGGTCATCAGGCCGAGGACTTTATGCACCGCTCCATCGAGGAGAACCACGGCAAGTTCATTCTGGTGGTCGAAGGCGCAATTCCGTTAAAGGATGGCGGAGTCTACTGCCAGATCGCCGGCCGGCCATTTGTGGACATCGTGAAGGAAACCGCTGCCAAGGCGGCGGCGCTGGTTGCCATCGGGTCCTGTGCTTCCTGGGGTGGCATTCCTTCCTCCGGGCCGAATCCCACCGGGGCCACCGGGTTGCCCCAGGTACTGAAAGGCCATACGGTTGTTACCATTCCGGGTTGCCCCCCGAATCCGTATAACTTCCTTTCCACTGTTTTGCACTTCCTGACTTTCAAAAAGCTGCCGGCCCTCGATGAAAAAGGGCGGCCGAAATTTGCCTACGGCCGGCTGATCCATGAAAACTGTGAGCGGCGTCCCCATTTTGATGCCGGACGTTTTGCCGAGAAGTTCGGTGACGACGGACATCGTCAGGGATACTGCCTCTATAAGCTCGGCTGCAAGGGCCCCATGACCTATGCTAACTGCCCGGCGGTCCCTTTCTGCGATGTCGGCTCCGGGGCCTGGCCGGTCGGAACGGGGCATCCCTGCTTCGGCTGTACCGAACAGGGGGTCGGGTTCACCATCCCGCTTCACACCCAGGCGGAGGTCAAACAGATCACCCCTTCGGCGATTCATGCTCCAATAACTGCTGACCGAGGGTCATCAATATCAGCCGGTGCTGCAGCTCTCGCCGCCGGTGTTGCCGGAGCGGCGATTGGCGCGGCCGCTGTGGCAACCAAGAAACTTGGTGAGAAAGAATCCGACCGCGACCACTCATAACAGGAGCGAGGCCATGAAAATCAGGCGAAGAGACTTTCTGAAAGGGATCGCCTCGGGAGGTGTCCTGGCGGTGATCGGGAAGCCGGACCTGGCTCTTGCCACGGAACGGCAGTACCAGCCGGGTGCATTGGGGATCCTGTATGATGCGACATTGTGTGTCGGCTGCCAGTCCTGCATGGTTGCCTGTAAAAAGGCGAACAATATGCCCATGGAGCGGACCAGGGCTCCGGGCGTCTGGGACGATCCCGTCGACCTTTCATCATCCACGCTGAACATTATCAAGAAATATCAGCATGGCGAAGGGCAGGTTAAAGACAGTGTGGACGGGTACTCCTTTGTAAAAAGGCACTGTATGCACTGTGTGGAGCCGTCCTGTGTGTCAGCCTGCCCGGTTTCGGCGCTGACCAAGGATAAAGAGAACGGCATCGTCGGCTACAACAAGGAAAGGTGCATCGGCTGCCGCTACTGCCAGATCGCCTGCCCTTTCAATATTCCGAAATTCCAGTGGGACGATCCCACTCCGGAAATAGTCAAATGCCAGCTCTGCAGCCATCTCGTTGAGAAGGGCGGAATTTCCGCCTGCTGCGAGGCGTGCCCCACCGGGGCGTCATTGTTCGGACCGGTCGAATCCCTGATCAACGAAGCCAAAAGGCGGCAGCAGATGGTGCCGGGAAAGTACTATGATTTCCCGATTTCCGATCTTTCCGGGAGAACCTCCCCTGAATTCAAGTCCCGGATGGCGGCCAAGTACGTGCCGGAAATCTACGGCGAGTATGAAGTCGGGGGAACCCAGGTTCTCCATATGGCCGGGGTGCCTTTTAACAAACTTGGTTTTCCCGACCTGCCCCACGAGTCTTACGCAAGCATCTCGGATGGAATCCAGTATGCCATCTACAAAGGGATGGTCTACCCGATTGTTGTCCTAGGCGGGCTGATTTATATGGTCAACAAACGTGAAGGCGGAGATAAAGAGGAATAGTCCGGCAGGGTTCCTGCAGGGCTTTAATCTGAGGAGTACTGATCATGAGTGAAGCAAAACCAATTGGCGGAAAGGTCTGGTCTTTACCGGTGCTGTTTTTTCTTGCGGTTGTGGTCCTGGCTTTATTCTTTCTGGCCCAGCGATTTTTTTACGGGCTCGGAGCCGTTACCAACATGAATGACGGCTATCCCTGGGGGATCTGGATTGCCTACGATGTGGTGATCGGCACCGCTTTTGCCTGTGGTGGGTACTGTATGGCACTGTTGGTCTATATCTTTAACAAGGGCGAATACCATCCTTTAGTCCGACCGGCGCTGATGGCCAGCATGTTCGGCTACACCCTGGCCGGGGTTTCGGTCATCTTTGATATCGGCAGATACTGGCAGGCATACAACATCATGATCCCTGCCTATATGAACTTCAAATCGGTCCTGCTGGAGGTGGCCTTGTGTATCGGCACCTACGTTCTTGTGCTGTGGATCGAGTTTGCCCCGACCTTTCTGGAAAAGCTCAAGGCGGACCGGCTAGCCGCGAAACTGAACAAGGTGATCTTTGTTTTCATCGCGCTGGGGGTGTTGTTGCCGACCATGCACCAGTCATCCCTCGGCACCATGATGCTTGCCGCCGGGTACAAACTTTCTCCCTTCTGGTGGACGAGTTTTCTGCCGCTTCTTTTTCTGCTTTCAGCCCTGATCATGGGCTATGCGGTCGTGATTTTTGAATCGACCGTGGCGGCCCTGGCATTTAACCGGCCACTGGAAACCAGAATTCTCGGCAAATTGTCCGAAGTGATGGTCTGGATTCTCGGTTTTGTGCTGGTTGTCCGTTTTCAGGATCTGAATGCCAGAGACTTGTTACCTATGGTTTTTGGTGGAGGATTCAAGGCCAATATGCTGGTGCTTGAAAACCTGTGCCTTCTCGCCGCAATGATGACCCTGATTTATCCGGCCAACCGGAAGAACCCGAAGCTTCTCTTTCTCTCGGCAATTGCGATCATGCTGGGCGGCGGTCTTTACCGGATGAATACCTACCTGGTCGGCTTTGATCCCGGAAACGGCTTCACCTATTTCCCGTCGGTACCCGAGATGGTTATTACCTTTGCCATTATCTCGGTTGAAATAGTTGCCTATGTCTGGTTTGTGAAGCGTCTGCCGGTGCTCCATGAGATAAAACAGGCCTGAGAATGCAGGTTCAAGATAAGGAGAAATAAAGATGGCTAAAAGAATTGTTATTGATCCGATCACCAGGATTGAAGGTCATTTACGGATAGAGTGCGAAGTGGACAAGGGCAAGATCGTGAACGCCTGGTCGGCCGGGACCATGTGGCGGGGAATCGAGAAGATTCTTGAGGGGAGGGACCCTCGCGAGGCCTGGATCTTCACCCAGAGAATTTGCGGGGTCTGCACCACTGTTCATGCCATCACCTCGGTGCGGGCCGTTGAGAATGCCCTCAAACTTGAAGTGCCGATGAACGCCCAGTACATCAGGAACATGATCATTGCCGCCCATGGCATTTTTGATCATATCGTTCATTTTTATCACCTGTCGGCCTTGGACTGGGTGGATATTGTGTCGGCCACCAAGGCTGATGCCAAGGCCACCGCCAAACTTGCCCAGAGTCTTTCCCCCTGGCCGCACAACAGTCATGGCAACATCAAGGGTATTCAGGACAAGCTGAAATCATTTATTGCCACCGGGCAGCTCGGGGTTTTCGGCAGCGGTTACTGGGGGCACCCGGCAATGAAGCTCTCTCCGGAAGTGAACCTTCTGGCCGCCACCCATTATTTCCAGGCGCTGGATTATCAGCGGCGGATCAACAAGGTTGTTGCCATTCTCGGCAGCAAGAGCCCTCATATCCAGAATCTGGCGGTGGGCGGGGTGTCCAATCCGATCAATCCCGACAGCCAGTCGACCCTGACTCTGGAACGTCTTTTCTATATCAAGGAGCTCATTGATGAGATCGGCGCCTTTATCAACGATGTCTATATGGTTGATGTGAGTGCGGTTGGTGCATTTTATGCGGATTGGACCCAGTACGGCGCAGGCGTCACCAATTATCTGAGTGTGCCCGACATGCCGCAGGACACCACCGGGACCCTCTTTGATCTGCCCGGCGGTTATATCCCGAATGGTGATGTGGGTAAATTTGAGAACATCGACAGCTTCGGCGCCGATCTGTTCAAAAACAATGTGAAAGAATCGGTCAAGCACTCCTGGTATGAAGGTGAATGGGACAGGCATCCCTGGGAAGAGGAAACGGTTCCCAAGTATGCCGAGCGCCAGGATGACGGCAAGTATTCCTGGGTCAAATCTCCGACCTTCAAGGGGAAACCGGCCCAGGTTGGCCCGCTGGCCAATGTTCTGGCGATGTTTGCCGCCGGGCATGGACCCACCAAGAAACACGCGACCAGGGTTCTTGATCTGGTCAGCCAGCTTGCGGGGACCAAAGTAGGACTGGGGGCCCTCCATTCAACCATCGGCCGCCACGCGGCAAGGGCCATCAGGTGTGCGGTGCTGAACGATGTTCTGCAGAAACAGTGGCAGGGGCTGGTCGATAATATCGGTGCCGGAGATTACACAACTTTCAACGAGCCGGTCTTCCCCAAAGGGGAAATCAGAGGTGTTGGTTTTCATGAGGCGCCGCGCGGTGTTCTGTCTCACTGGGTGGTCATTGAAGACGGCAGGATCAAAAACTACCAGTGTGTTGTCCCCTCGACCTGGAATGCAGGGCCGAGAAATCAGAATGACGAGCTTGGTCCCTACGAGGCCTCTCTGATCGGGAACCCGGTGGCGGATCCGGAAAAGCCCCTGGAGGTTTTGCGGACAATCCACTCCTTTGATCCTTGTCTCGCCTGCGCCATCCATATGCTCGATTCCGACCGGAATGAAATCGTCAAGGTCAGAACGGTCATTTGAGAGAAGATCGGTTGAACAGCGGAGAATCCGGAGAGGAGAAAACCTTAAATATCCTCGTGCTTGGAGTGGGAAATGTCCTGCTGTCCGATGAAGGAGTCGGCCCCCGGGTGGTTGAGGGGTTGAGCAACGGATATCAGGCTCCTCACGGGGTGGAGTTGGTTGATGGCGGCACCATGGGTTTTGACCTGCTTCCCTATCTGGATGAACGAACCCATCTGCTGGTCGTCGATGCAGTAAATACAGGGAAAGAGCCGGGCCATACAGTCAGGATCAAGCTGGATGACCCGGCTTCTTTTTTCAGAACCATGGTCTCTCCCCATCAGCTCGGGCTGGGTGAGGTGCTTGGGGTTGCCGCCATGACCGGCAATCTGCCCCCGTCGATTGTTGTGATCGGTATTGAGCCCGCCAGCCTGGAAACCAGTATTGATCTTTCGCCGGTAGTTGAAAAGAAACTGCCGGTTCTGATCAAGATGGTGGTTGATGAATTGAAATCTCTCGGTATCATTCTAAAGCCGACTTCCGATGCATGAAATGTCTCTCGCTCTAAATATTGTCGACCTTGCGGTTGAGGCGGCAGAAAAGGAGAACGGCGGGAGATTGAGCGGGATCGAAATAGAGGTGGGGGCCCTGTCGGGGGTTATGGTCGATTCCCTTGAATTCTGTCTTGAGGCGGCGGCACGAACCACGAAGGCCGAGGGCGCCACTTTTTCGATTGTTTCCAAAGCGGCCTGCGGGAAATGCACTGATTGCGGGATTGATTTTGCAGCCACCTCATTCTACCAGCATTGTCCGGGGTGCAACGGGATCGGGGTGCAGATAACCGGAGGCCGTGACCTGAAAGTAACCGCCATTACCATTGAGGAAGAAAGTCCAGATGTGTGATTCATGTGGTTGTGACTCCAGTTCGGATCCGGTAACCATCAGCAAACCGGGATCCCATTTCCATGGTCATGGTCATCCGCACGACCATTCGCACGACCATGACCACGTTCACGTCCAGTCGAGAACCGTCCGGGTGGAACAGGATGTGCTGGCCCACAATCAGGCCATCTCCGAGAAAAACCGTGCGTATTTTGCGGAGCATGGAATCTTTGCCATGAACCTTGTCAGTTCTCCCGGTTCGGGAAAGACGACGCTGCTTGAAAAGACGATCACTGACCTGAAGCATGAAGTATTGATGTCGGTGATCGAGGGTGACCAGCAGACGGCTAGGGATGCGGACAGAATAGATGCCACCGGAGTGCCCGTCGTTCAGGTCAACACCGGCAGTGGCTGTCACCTGGACGGGACGATGATTGCCAACGCCATTGCCAAGCTTGAGCCGGAGGACCGCTCGGTTCTTTTTATCGAGAACGTCGGCAATCTGGTCTGTCCGGCCCTGTTCGATCTTGGTGAATCGGCCAAGGTCGTGATCATCAGCGTCACCGAGGGTGAGGACAAGCCCGAGAAATATCCGTATATGTTCAGGGCCGCCAGGCTCTGTCTGATCAACAAGATTGATCTTCTCCCCCATCTCGATTTTGATGTCGCCGCCTGCCGTGAGTTTGCTGCCAGGGTGAATCCCGAGCTGGAATTTATTGAGGTTTCAGCCAGGACCGGCGAGGGGATGGGGCAATGGTATGCCTGGCTTAAAAGCAGATTGCCCGTTGACGGTCATGCCGGATAACGCATCATCCTTACGCCGGGGTATTTTTAATACAGCCTGGTAAACGATTCTCTGTTCTCCGGCAGGCTTGACAACAGGATGTTCCTGAGAGTGCCCGAGCTAATCATTTGAACTTTTTCTGGTTTATTCATGATGGCGACTGTTTTCCATGACTGCTGAGATCCATCGCAACAAGATAACGGTCAAAGGGCTTGTTCAGGGGGTTGGGTTCCGGCCTTTTGTTTATAATCTTGCCGGGAGTTTAGGTCTCTCCGGTTTTATCATCAATACTTCACAGGGCGTTTTGGTCGAGGTTGAAGGGGTGTGGGCGGCTCTTGAAACTTTTGGCGAGAAACTCCAATCTGAGTTGCCTCCCCAGGCCTCGATATCTTCCTGTCAATCGCTGGAAGTTCTGCCGAAAAATGAAACCGGCTTTAGAATTCTTTTATCAGATTGTTCCGGGGATGTGGCAACCCTTGTTTCCCCTGATCTGGCAACGTGCCCGGATTGTCTGGCCGAGCTTTTTGATCCTTCTGATCGGCGGTTCCTCTACCCCTTTATAAACTGCACCAATTGCGGGCCTCGTCATACCATCATAAGCGCCATCCCTTACGACAGACCTTCGACAACCATGCGCAGTTTCACGATGTGCGGGAAGTGCCGGGAAGAGTATGACGATCCGGCCAACCGGCGTTTTCATGCCCAGCCCAATGCGTGTCCGCAGTGCGGCCCAACCGTTTATTTACTGGATCGTGACGGCGGAAAGAGAGTGGAAGGGGATGCGGCGATTTCCGCCTTCTGCAGCATACTCGATGAAGGCGGGATACTGGCGGTCAAGGGGGTGGGCGGGTTTCATCTGGCGGTGGACGCCACAAACGATACCGCCGTCAAATTGCTGCGGGAAAGGAAGGGCAGGCAAGAAAAACCCCTGGCCGTGATGTTTCCGGATTTTGCGGAGGCGGAAAAGGCGGCGGTTGTTTCCGATGAGATGGCAAAGTTTTTGCGCGTCCCGGCCGCTCCGATCATGCTGGCCAGGAAAAAGTCGGGATTTCACATCTCATCCCAGGTTTCCCCTCACACCGGGCTCCTGGGGATCATGCTGCCCTATACTCCCCTGCACCATATCATTTTCAGCCGGTTCAAACGGCCTCTGGTGATGACCAGCGGGAACCTGAGCGAGGAGCCGATCTGCATCGATAACGATGAGGCATTGGCCAGACTGGGAGGGATTGTCGATGGATTTCTGCTCCATAATCGCGATATCCTGATCAGAAGTGATGATTCGGTGCTGATGGAAGCGGCGGGTGCGGTCCGGTTTATCCGGCGCAGTCGCGGATTTGTGCCCCGGCCGATATTGCTCGCTTCAGACGGCCCGCAGGTTCTCGGGGTGGGTGGTGAACTGAAGAACACCGTCTGTTTCCTGAAAGAGGAGAATGGTTTTGTCGGGCAGCATCACGGCGACCTGCAGAATCTTGAGGCCTACGGTTTTTTCCAGGAAACCGTGACGCATCTGCAGAACATTTTTGATGCTGAACCAGAACTGGTGGTCCATGATCTCCATCCCGGATATCTCTCAACCCGCTGGGCAAAAGAAGAGCAGAGCCTGCCGACCTTGGCCGTCCAGCATCATCACGCCCATCTTGCTTCATGTCTCGCGGAAAACAGGGAGGCCGGTCCGGCGATCGGGATTATCCTGGATGGGACCGGCTATGGTCCGGACGGGGCCATCTGGGGTGGCGAAATACTGACCGGTGATTGCACAAGTTTTGCGAGGAAGTGCTGTTTCGAGCCCATGCTTCTGCCCGGCGGCGATGCGGCGATCAAGGCGCCCTGGCGAACTGCCTTGTCGTATCTGCGGGCGGCGTATGACGGGAATCTTCCCGATCTGGATTTTCTGGCCGGGGAGCCGGTTGCGCCGATTCTTGCGATGCTCGAAAAAAAAATCAATTGCCCGGTCACAACCAGTTGCGGCAGGTTTTTCGATGCTGTAGCGGCAATAAGCGGCGGCAGGAAGGTGATCGCCTATGAGGGACAGGCGGCCATAGAATTCATGGAGCAGGCTTCGGGAAAAGATGGCGCCACATATGGTTGGGCGATTGAGGAAAAAGGTGATATCTTTCACCTGTCGGTCAGGGCAATTGTAAGGCAGGTGGCTGAAGATGTTCTGGCAGGGGTCAGCCGGGCTGAAATCAGCGGTCGTTTTCACCGGACCCTTGCGGTACTGCTGGCCGAGGCGGCAGAGCTGGTGAGTTCGCTCTCCGGATTGAAGAAGGTGGTTTTGAGCGGCGGGGTGTTTAATAACCACCTGCTGCTCGAGCTGCTTGCCGCCCATCTCACCGAAAAAGGTTTTCAGGTGCTGACCCATCTGCAGCTGCCCCCGGGGGATGGTTGCATTTCGCTGGGGCAGGCGGTTATCGGCCGGCAATATCTGATTGGCGGAAGGGTTTAATCAAGCAAGAGGTTTGATCATGTGTCTCGCGGTACCCGGCAGGCTGGTGGAAATCTATGAAGAGGCAGGAATGAGAATGGGCCGGATCGACTATAACGGCACCGTGAATGTAGCCTGTCTTGAGTATGTGCCCGAGATCGAGATCGGTCAGTACACGGTGGTCCATG
Organism: Pseudomonadota bacterium; assembly: GCA_018823285.1. Classification (NCBI taxonomy): domain Bacteria; kingdom Pseudomonadati; phylum Pseudomonadota; species Pseudomonadota bacterium. The sequence goes on along the minus strand of JAHJIQ010000002.1, from coordinate 47,741 downwards.
CGGGCTTTGCGATATCGATCATTGATGAAGAGGAGGCGGCGCGAAGTTTTGACGTCTGGCGGGAATATAAGGAGTCCGCTGCGAGTGCTGGAGTTGATCTCTTTGGGAATAAACTGGCTGATGAACCAGTGTCGAACGATGAGGGATGAGATGGATTATCGCGGGAGAATGGGGTGAAATATCTTTCCGAATATCGCGATCCTGAAACTGCCGGGAAGATGCTCTTTGAGCTGCGGCGAATCGTCACGAAGCCATGGACGATCATGGAGGTCTGCGGCGGCCAGACCCATGCCATCGTGCGGAGCGGTCTCGATCAGGTCCTTCCGGGCGAGATCAGTCTGGTTCACGGTCCCGGCTGCCCGGTGTGTGTGACGCCGCTTGAAACCATCGACCGGGCGATTGCCATCGCCCTGCATCCCGGAGTAATATTCTGCAGTTTCGGTGACATGCTGCGGGTTCCCGGGAGCCGGGCGGATCTTCTTACCGCCAGATCGCAGGGGGCTGATGTGAGGATTGTCTACTCAGCCCTGGAGGCAATCAAAATTGCCGGAGAAAATCCGGACCGCCAGGTGGTTTTCTTTGCCATCGGTTTTGAGACTACGGCGCCGGGGAACGCCATGGGTATCCTTCAGGCCGAAAAACTCGGGCTCAATAATTTCAGCGAACTGGTCTGTCATGTGCTGGTGCCTCCCGCCATCACCGCCTTGTTGCAATCTCCGGATAATCTGGTTCAGGGGTATCTCGCTGCAGGGCACGTCTGCACGGTTCAGGGGCTCTCCGAGTATGAGGAGATTGCCGAAAAGTTCGGGGTGCCGATTGTGGCCACCGGGCTTGAGCCGAATGACATTCTCGAAGGGGTCCTGATGCTGGTGAAGCTTCTTGAAGCAGGGCGGGTTGAGGTGCAAAACCAGTACACAAGGCTTGTCCGGCATGAGGGCAATGTCCATGCCCGGAAAGCAGTCGCCGAAGTTTTTACGGTCTGCAATCAGAAGTGGAGAGGGATTGGCGAAATTCCCGGCAGCGGTCTGATGATCAGAGAGAAATTTTCGAGGTATGATGCCGCCCGGAAATTCGGTGTGGGGGATATCAATGTCAGGGAGCCGGAAGAATGTATCAGCGGGCTGGTTCTGCAGGGTCTCCGAAAACCGGCAGAGTGCGCGGCATTCGGTGTGAATTGCACTCCGGAAAAACCACTTGGGGCGACCATGGTCTCCAGCGAGGGGGCGTGCTCCGCTTATTACAAGTACAAGGCGATTTGACAGGAGGAACCTTGTTGTTCCTGGTATTAAAATGATTAAGGAGATGAGTTTTGAAGGACACCGAAAATCATCAGAATTATAGAAGTTCACAGGAGATCGAAGATGCGCGGAAGAGTCCTGAGAGCAATAGCCGGCTATGCTCACAGGCCGATGACAAAGCAGGTTCGGTCTCCTGTGAACTTCTATCGGGATTCAGTTGTCCTCTGCCGTTGATGAACCATGATACGGTCCAGCTGGCCCACGGCAGCGGCGGGAAGCTGTCTGCCGAGCTCGTCGAGAAACTGTTTCTACCCCGCTTTGCCAACAGGGCCTTGAACCGGCTTGAAGATCAGGCGGTGCTCGACAATCCCGGCGGCAGGCTTGCCTTCAGTACCGACACCTTTGTCGTTGATCCGCTGTTCTTTCCCGGCGGAAATATCGGTGATCTTGCAATAAACGGTACGGTGAACGATATCTGCATGTGCGGTGCCCAGCCTATCGCCTTGAGCGCCGGGTTTATTCTCGAGGAAGGGCTTCCCTTTGATATCCTGCACCGGATTCTCCTGGCCATGGAGAAGGCTGCCGCGGAGGCCGGGGTAAAAATAGTAACCGGTGACACCAAGGTTGTCCCTAGAGGCGGGTGTGACAAGATCTTCATCAATACCTCGGGGATCGGGGTTCTGCCGGAAGATGTTGCGATGTCCGCAACAGGGATATTGCCCGGCGACCGGATTATTCTCTCGGGGACGGTAGCTGATCACGGGATGGCGGTCATGACCTGCCGCGAGGGACTGTCTTTTCAGTCGGAGATCGAAAGCGACACCGCCCCGCTGAACGGCCTGGTCGAACAGATGCTCAAGGTCAGCCGCAAGATCAGAGCGATGCGGGACCCGACCCGTGGAGGACTTGCCACCACATTAAACGAATTTGCCGCTTCATCCGGAAGGGGCATAGTCATTCAGCAGTCGCTGGTCCCGGTTCGGGGGAGTGTCCAGGGGGCCTGTGAAATACTGGGGATTGATCCCTTCAACGTTGCCAACGAAGGCAAACTGGTTGCCGTTGTTCCTCCTGAAATTGCAGGTGAAATGGTTGATGCGATGAAAAAACATCCTTTGGGAAAGGACGCAGTCATCATCGGCGAAGTGACCGCCGATCATCCGGGAGTGGTGGCTCTGAAAACGGGCCTTGGGGTGAAACAGGTCCTTGATATGCCGGTTGGGGAACAACTGCCGAGAATCTGTTGACAGTCGATGGTTTCTGTTTGAATTTATTCATAAAATTGTTGACAAATCAGCTCTTTAATGTGAGAAATATAGGAAATATTCAGTAATATTGGGTAATTAGCATATGTGGAGTTGTAGACAAGAGTGGCTGTGTGCAAAAAAAATTTAGCAATAACAGTAATTTAATCAATCAATTAATTAATATTTTAGTGCAATATTAATCATTTTGCAGAGGGGGTTGGGTTTTGAAAAAAATCTCTTTCATTATCACGGCGTTATGCTCGCTGGTTATAACATCCCTGGCCTGGGCCGGGAGTGGCGACGCCCTGTTCAAGCAGAAATGCGGCTCATGTCATGTGAGGGGCGGTGAGGCTGCCCCGGTAAACCCGGGCGACAAGGCGGGCAGGGTCTGGAAGAAGTACTTCCTGAGGGGAAGGCATCCGGTGGAACTGAGCGTTACCGATGCGGATATGGACGAAATCCTCTCTTACCTTGAAGAGCATGCGGCTGACAGCGACAAGCCGGCAATGGCGGTGATTCCCAAATGAAAAAGAATATTCAAAGACATGGAATATATTCAGGAGGCAATAAAGTGAAGAGAACTTTGATCGCAACAGCGGTGTTATTGGCCTGGACCGCCACCGCCTATGCCGGAGATTTGGTTGTCAAGGTGCCGGCCGAAGAATACGAACAGACCAAACAGCAGCTTCTGGAACTCCAGAAACGTTTTGATGCCATGGAAAAGAAGGCGGTTGCCCCTCAGGGTGAAGATGTCGGTTCTTCTCATCTCCGGAAGGTGAATCGTGATATCGATGAGATTTACGATACCCTGGACAAGGTGGAAACCAGGGCCATTCTCGACCGGATCAACCTGGGCGCCGAGATCAGGATCCGGGCTGATAATTATCAGCTGAAAGAGTATCAGCCGACCTATTACGGTTTTAATGCCGCCAATAATCAATTTGAGTGGTACGGCGGCGCGGCCTTCTCCGGTGGAATGGGTGTGTATTTTCCTGCCGCTCCTCCCAATGTTGTCTCTTATATTGCGGACGAGAGGAATGACTCCAACTGGAGCAGCCGTTTCAGGATCAATATGGGATCGGAAGTTTCCAATACGGTCCAGTTTCATGCCCGTCTTGCCCTGCAGAAAAACTGGGCGGACTCGATGGGCGCATTCAACCATGACAACAATCGGGCCCACGTCGCAAATGGAGACACGACCCTGAAGGTCGACCGGTTCTATGTTGACTGGACCCCGAAGACCTTTATCCCCATCGGTCTCAACTTCGGGCGTCTGCCGACATCCGATGGCCCGCCGAATGAATTCAAGGAAGACCGCAAACGGCAGTCAATCTATCCGTCCCTGATCTTCGACGGTGAGCCGGACGGGATCGTCGCCACTCTCGGTCTTGAGCGATATACCGGGTTGAAGAATGCCGGTCTCCGTTATTTTTATGCCATGGCCGTTCAGTACGATGCCGACCATACTTCAATGACTTATCTGGACAGTGTTGTGAATGATATGTACAAGGACAACCGGGTGCAGGCGGTGTTCTTTGAGACGGAGTTGCCTAAACTCCGCGACAGCCTCCTGGTTCTTTCTTATGTTCCGGCAGTTGACCTTCTGATGTCAAATCCGACCGGGACCAGCATGGCCAACGTGGGTGATGTTACTTTGTATGGTGCACATTTACAGCTCGTCGATATTTTTGGGATCGGGCTTGACCTCTTTGCTTCATACGGGATGAACCGGAATGAGCCGAGCGGAAGTACCATAACTCTTGCCGATCAAAGAGCAGGTGGGGCAAGTTTGGACTACGGTCTGATGACCAGCAATGTAACCGGGGGTGGGGTTTCCAGTGAAGTCACTAACGGTGAGGCCTGGTACGCTGGTTTCAGGTATGAAATTCCGGCCGCTTTCCTGAACCGGCCGAAAATCGGATTCGAGTATAATCACGGTAGCCGCTACTGGTTCAGTTACACTCCTGGCTCGTCAGAAATCTTCAACAAAATGGCTACCCGCGGCGAGGTGTTTGACGTGTATTATCTGCAACCGTTCAACAAGGAGATCTTCCTGAGGGTTGGATACACCAAGATCATTTACCATTATGCCGGTTCAGGAATGCCGATCGGCAATCCGGTCGAGTATGATGACACGACCGATCCTTTCAGCCAGATGATGTCACCAAACGCCCAGAATCCTGAGTTCTACAATTATTACCTTACACTGGATACCAGGTTCTAAGGCACTCAAGATCTTCAGGCAGCAATCCGTTTGAAAAAATCCACGTCCATCCGGGCGTGGATTTTTTTTTATGCTGTTCATGACGAATCCAGAGAAAATGGTTTAAAGTGCAAAAAATGAGTTGAGCGGGTATAATCGCGCCGGGTTTTGCGGGTGGCTTTACCAACCGAGAACAGGCTGATTGTGGAAATGGTCGAGAGGAAGGTTACAAAACAGATATCCGTTGGCGATGTCCCCATTGGCGGAAATGCGCCGGTGGTGGTGCAGTCGATGACCAATACCGACACCCGGGATATTGAGGCAACGGTTGCCCAGGTTGACCGGCTGGCAAAGGTGGGTTGCGAGATCATCCGGGTGGCGGTCCTCGATCTGGAGGCGGCCGGGGCTATCCGCGCCATCCGGGAAAAGATTACCATGCCCCTGATCGCGGATATCCATTTTGATTCCCGGCTGGCCGTTGCCGCCATGGAGAACGGCGCCCAGGGGATCCGGATCAATCCCGGGAATATCGGCGGGCACGACAAACTGGCCAGGGTCGTTGCGGCGGCAAAAGAGCATCAGGTGCCGATCAGGGTCGGGGTGAATTCCGGTTCGGTTGAGAAGGATATTCTGAAAAAATATGGTCATCCGGTTCCCGATGCCCTGGTGGAAAGTGCCCTGCGGAATATCCGCCTTCTGGAGGAGCTGGGATTTCACGAGATCAAGGTCTCGATCAAGTCCTCGGATGTGCTCACGACAATTGCTGCTTACCGGAAACTTTCACAACATACCGATTATCCCCTGCATCTCGGGGTGACCGAAGCGGGCGGACTCATTGCCGGTACGGTCAAGTCAAGCGTTGCTTTGGGCATGCTTCTTTCCGAAGGAATCGGCGACACCTTAAGGATTTCCCTGACCCGTGACCCGGTAGAGGAGATCAGGGTGGCCTATGAGTTGCTGCGGGCGCTGAAGATCAGGGAGCGCGGCCCGGAACTGATCTCCTGCCCCACCTGCGGCCGGTGCCAGGTCGATCTGTTTTCTCTGGCGGAGAAGGTCGAGGCCCATGTGCAGACCCTTGAGGTTCCGCTCAAGGTGGCGGTGATGGGTTGCGTGGTCAACGGCCCTGGCGAGGCGAAAGAGGCCGATCTCGGAGTCGCCGGCGGACATGGGGTCGGGATCATCTTCAAGAAAGGCGAGCTGTTCCGGAAAGTCCCGGAAAGTGAGCTGCTTGAGGTCTTTCTCGCCGAGATCGACAAAATGGCTGCGGAAAAAAGTGGAGAGTGAGGAGTGAAGAGTTAAAAGTGGGGAGTGGGGATGGCACGGTTGATTTTTCCACTTGGTTTTCTTCTTCTCAATAACAACACCTCAATAATGAACAGGAATCAAAATGCGCTATTCACAATTGTTGTTGCCGACACTGAAAGAGGATCCGGCCGAGGCCGAGGTCGTCAGTCATCGCCTCCTGCTCAGGGCTGGTTTTATCCGTAAACTGACTTCAGGGGTGTATTCCTACCTGCCCCTTGGGCTTGCCACGATCAGAAAGGTCGAGACGATCGTCAGGGAGGAAATGATCCGGGCGGGAGCCCAGGAGCTTCTGTTGCCCATCGTTCAACCCGCCGATCTCTGGATCGAATCCGGGCGGTGGATCAAGTATGGCCCGGAACTGCTCCGTTTTAAAGACCGGCATGACCGTGAAAGCTGTCTCGGTCCCACCCATGAGGAAGTGATCACCGATCTGGTGCGGATGAATGTCCATTCCTATCGCAATCTCCCTCTGAACCTGTTTCAGATCCAGACCAAGTTCCGCGATGAGATTCGTCCCCGTTTCGGCCTGATGCGCGGGCGGGAATTCATTATGAAAGACGGCTACAGTTTTGATCAGGACGAAGAAGGGGCGAACCTGACCTACCAGAAGATGTATGACGCCTATCATCGTATCTTTGCCCGGTGCGGTCTGTCATTCAGAGCTGTTGAAGCGGATACCGGGACCATTGGCGGCAGTTATTCCCACGAGTTCATGGTGCTCGCGGAAACCGGGGAGGACACCCTGGCGATCTGCAGTTCCGGCGGCTGCGGGTATGCCGCCAATCTTGAAAAGGCCTCCGGCAGCGCTCCGCTGAAACCAGAGCCGGAACCCGAGCTGCTTGCGATGGAAAAAGTTGAGACCCCCGGCAAGCGGAAGGTCGCGGCGGTTACCGAGTTTCTTGGCATCTCTCCTAAAGAGCTGGTGAAGACTCTGGTTTATATGGCCGATGGCAAACCGGTGGCGGTGCTGCTGCGCGGGGATCACGAGGTTCAGGAGGTGAAACTGAAAAATATGCTGGGCGCCCTTGAGGTTGAACTGGCCGATGATCAGCAGCTTTTCGATGCGACCGGTGTTCCCAGCGGGTATCTCGGGCCGGTCGGGATCAGGATTCCGATGGTTGGTGATCGGGAGATTGAGGTGATGCGGAATGTTGTGATCGGTGGCGGGGAGAAGAACTTTCATTTGCGCAACGCCAACCTCGGGCGTGATTTCACGGTGGACAAGATCGGCGACCTCCGCGAGGTGACCCCGGAAGATCGCTGCCCGGTATGCGGAAGCGAACTTGAATTTACCAAAGGGATTGAAGTCGGGCACATCTTCAAACTGGGGACAAGCTACAGCGAAGCGTTGAAAGCAACCTGCCTCAACAGTGACGGACAGGAGAAGCCTTTTGTGATGGGCTGTTACGGGATAGGGGTCAGCAGAACAGTAGCTGCCGCTATCGAACAGAATCATGATGCTGACGGGATACAATTTCCGCTGCCGATCGCGCCTTTCCAGGTTTCAGTTCTGAACCTCTTGCCACAGGACAGGAACATTACCGAAGCTGCGGAAAAGGTGTATGCCGGATTGCAGAAAGCAGGGGTCGACGTCCTCCTTGATGATCGGGACGAGAGGCCGGGGGTCAAATTCAAAGATGGAGATCTTGTCGGCATCCCTTACCGGGTCACAATCGGCAAGAGTTTCACTAATGAAGGGCTGGTCGAATTAAAAGACAGGCGCAACGGCGAAACCCTGAATCTGCCTCTGGTTGAAGCTGTCCCCCATCTGGTGAAGGTGGTTACCGACGAACTGGCGGGTCTTGCCGGATAAAGCTTAACTCAACTTTCTGAGTTATGTTAATCTCACGATCATAAAGGGATTTTGGCGATTTTTTCGTGCCTGTATCCCGCAAGAAGTCAGAAGCCAGGAGTCAGAAGCCAGGAGAAAAGCTTAAATAATCAGTCATTCTGGCTCCTGACTTCTGGATTCTGGATTCCAAATCATGGAATGAAGCCATGACTTGGGATCATTTGATGACAGCAAACCAACATCTTAAGGCAAGTCAGAAAGTAGAGAGTGTAATATGGCTGTTCCTGATACCAATAAAGCAGGAGGGCTGGAGCTTGCTGCCCCTGTTTTTGCAGAGATTCTGGTCATGGTCCGGGAGTATATTTCCGCTGCCGATCTTGTCGAGCTGCAGAAGGCCTATGAGTACGCCACTGAGATCTATTCGGGACACCACCGGATTTCCGGCCGCCCCTATCTGTATCACGCCCTGTCGGTCACGAAGATCCTGGCCCGGCTCAAGCTGGATCTTCACACTTTAATCGCCGGGATTCTGCATGGCGCAATCAAGGAGCCTGCCTCGGTTCCGGAAAAGGAGCTGGAAAAGAGGTTCGGCCCGGAAGTGCTGTCGATCGTCAAAGGGGTTACCAAGATCACCAGCGTCCATTTTGACAGCCGTCTTGCATTCCAGGCCGAGAACATTCGGCGGATGCTCCTCGCCATGTCGGATGATATCAGAATCCTGATCCTCAAACTGGCCGACCAGCTCCATGATATGCAGTCACTTGACAATGTCTCCCGGGAAAAGCAGCTGGAATACGCCCAGGAAACCATGGATCTTTACGCCCCGCTGGCGAGCCGCCTGGGGATCGACTGGCTGAAAAGGGAGCTTGAGGACCTTTCGTTTTCCTATCTCAATCCTGAAGAATATCTCGATCTGGTCAGCAGAATCACTACTTCATTGAGTGATCGTGAAGCGTATGTTGAAGAGGTCAAGGCCCTTCTCTCCAAGAAGATCAAGGAACAGGATATCGGCGATTTCAGAATTCTCGGCCGGCCGAAACATCTCTACAGTATTTACAAGAAGCTGATTGTCCAGAATATCCCTCTGGAGAAGGTCTACGACAAGGTGGCATTCCGGATCATTCTCGGTTCGGTCCGTGAATGTTATGAAGTTCTCGGCTTGCTGCATGATCTCTGGCAGCCGGTTTCCGGCCGGTTCAAGGACTTTATCAGCAGTCCCAAGTCAAACATGTATCAGTCGCTGCACACCACGGTGGTCGGGCCGCGCGGAGAGTTCATGGAGGTCCAGATCAGGACCGAGGAAATGGATGAGATCGCCAATGGGGGGATTGCCGCCCACTGGGCCTATAAGGAGGGGAAGGCTATATCCAGCAAGGATGCCAGGCTTTTCCAGTGGCTGAAACAGCTGGTCCAGTCTCTCCAGGAACTCAACGACCTCCAGGACCCGGGAGAATTTCTGGAGGCGGTCAGGGGGGAATTGCGGGAAGCGGACATCTATGCTCTGACCCCGAACGGTGAAGTGAAAGAACTGCCGATGGGCAGCACTCCCCTTGATTTTGCCTATTCGATCCACACCGAAGTCGGTGACCACTGTGCCGGCGCTCGCGTCAATGACCGGATTGTCCCCCTCAAGCACGAGCTGCAGAGCGGCGACAAGGTTGAGATCATCACCTCCTCGGCACAATGTCCGAACCGGGGATGGCTGACCCTGGTGAAAACCAGCCGTGCGCGCAGTCGGATACGACACTGGCTGAAAAAAGAGGAACAGGAGAGAAGCCTCAAGGTTGGGCGGGAAATCTGTGAGCGAGAGCTGAAGAAACGGGGCTTGAGTCTCAAGAAGGTGACCAGGAGCGGCCACCTTAAAGAGACGCTGAAGTCCTTCTCCTGCAACACTCTCGACGAGCTGGTGCGCCAGGTCGGTTCCGGCAGGATTACGGTCAAGGACATTGCCAACCGGATGCAGCCCGAGGAGATGAGAGCGGAAGATTCACCGGTTGAGCAGCAGCTGCTGGAGACTGAGAAGGGGAAGGTTCAGAAAAAGAAGAAGCATGCGGGGCGGGAGAATGCGCTGGTTATAGACGGGGTCGACAATATGTTGACCAAGATCAGCAAATGCTGTATGCCGGTGCCGGGTGATCCCATCGCAGGTTTCATCACTGCCGGCCGGGGGATCTCCGTGCACCGGGCCGATTGTCGTAATTTCCTGGTTACCGATCCCGACCGGCATGTCGATGTCAGCTGGGCGGCTGAATCCGCTGCCGGTCATCAGGTGCAGATCAGGGTTATCGCCCAGGATCAGCGTGGACTCATCGCGTCAGTCAGCAACACGATCAATATCAGCGAAGCGGATATTGTCAGCATGGAAGCCCATACCTCTGCCGACAATCTGGCGGTGGTCAATCTGGTGCTGGAGGTGGCGGGTACTGATCACCTGGCAAAGGTGCTTCAGCAGATCAGGAAAATAAGCGGGGTGCTTGAGGCGGGACGAAAATAGCCGGGAGCAGTACAATCGAAGTGTAAAGATTGCTCAATAACAAACGGGTTACCGTATGATACGGTAACCCGTTTCCGTTGCTGTGATCATCGGTGCAACCGAATCAGGCAGTGGCGGTAGCCGAGCGTTTTACAGGTTTGGTGATAGCGCCTGAGCGGATGCAACGGGTGCAGACTCTCATCTGCCGGCTGCTGCTTTCACTGGTCGCAACCTTGACGTTCTGCAGATTGGGAAGCCAGCGACGCCTGGTCTTGTTGTGGGCGTGACTGACATTGTTTCCGGTGGTGGGACCTTTGCCGCATATATCACATTTCTTGGCCATTGCTGGTAGCTCCTTAACTGATTTTAAAAACGGACATTTATAACGTGACAATCATGATAAGGCAAGTGTTTTCCGAATCAATTTTTAAAAATGGGGCTAATTAAGCAATGCAATATCTCCGGATTGTGATTCAAGGATCCGGTCATAATTGATTGACGGGAGTGATGGTAAAATGTTAAGTTTGCGGGATTGCGCCGGCGGAAAGGCTCTCCCTCCGGCTAGTGGTTATTTTAACTCTTAATCAAACACAGAGATTCATGATGAGTGAGAACAAGAATGAGGTTTGGGCTTTTTTTGCTTCAGTAAAACTGGCCCTCTTTACGTTTTTCATCCTGGCAACGACTTCCATCATCGGGACGGTTATTCCCCAGGGAAAAGAGATGGATTTCTATATCCAGAATTTCGGCGCGGGCACGGCCAAGCTCTTTCAGGTCCTGAACGTCCCGGACATGTACAATGCCTGGTGGTTTGTCTCCCTGCTGGTGGTTTTCAGCATCAATTTAATGGTCTGTACCATAGATCGCTTTCCCAATATCTGGCGCCTGGTCAAAATGGACAATCTGGCCATGGATCTTGAGCGGATTATCAAGATGCCGAAACGGCAGGCGTATTCTGCCGAGATGAGTGTGGCGGACCTGAACAGGGAGGTTATGTCGGTCATGTCTGCCACGTCGTGGAAATTTCAGTCGGCTGAAAAAGACGGCGGCACTCTGTATTCCGCCCAGAAGGCCCCTTGGAGCCGACTGGGAGTGATTGCGGTCCATGTCAGCATTCTGGTTATTTTTCTCGGCGCCATTATCGGTTCTGCTCTCGGTTATAAGGCAAGTGTGATGATCACCGAAGGCCGTTCCACAACCGCGGTATATGCTCATGACGGCAAAAGCACTCCGATCCCCCTGGATTTTGAAGTCCGTTGTGATCGTTTTGAACTGGATGTTTATGATACCGGTGCGCCCAAGGAGTTCACATCCGATCTGGTGGTGCTGAAAGACGGCAAGGAGGTCTACAGCAAGTCCATTGAGGTGAACGATCCTCTCCAGTACGGCGGACTCACTTTCTATCAGTCAAGCTATAACGCCTATGAGAACACCTACGTTGTCGAGCTTGAGAACAATGCGACAAATGTTGCCAAGAAGTTCATAATCGGGCCTGGGCGGGAGGTCAAGTGGCCGGAAGAGGGAGTCGCTTTCGGAATCACGAACCGAATGGGCCCTGGTTTCATGGGCCGGTTCCGGCATAAGATCTGGTTCAATGATGCCAATGGCAGCCCTGCCCAGTTCTGGATGGACGAGGGAACGCCCGTGGTGGTTGAGAGAACCGGAGCAAGCTATAATATGAAGATCCGTCAGCTTTATGCGACAGGACTTCAGGTTACCAAAGACCCGGGAGTGTGGTATGTATACATCGGCTGTGCGATGATGCTTCTCGGTCTTTATGTAGCTTTTTTTCTTTCCCATCGAAAGATTTGGCTTTATATTTCCGAAGAGGGAGCAAAGGCCAGACTTCACATAAGCGGCACCAGCAACAAGAATAAACTGGGATTTGACAATGATTTTGCTGCGCTGACCGATCTTCTTGAAAACAACGAAAGCTTAAAACTTACGAAGGAATAAACATGAACAGTTCTCAGCTTCTGGGTTCAACAACCTTTATTTTTCTGCTCGCGTCCTTTCTCTACATTGGCATATTCGTTTTCCGTGCCAGGAAACTCGGATTAATAGCCTCACTGGCAAGCCTGATTGGTTTTCTGGTTCTTACCGCCGGAATCGGTTTGCGCTGGGCAGAATCTTACAAGATAGGCATTGGGCATGCCCCGCTGTCGAATATGTATGAGTCGCTGGTGTTTTTTGCCTGGTCGATTATCATTTTCTATCTGTTTCTTGAGTACAAGTTCAAGAACCGGCTTTTGGGTGCGTTTGCCGTGCCGTTTGCATTTTTAAGCATGGCACTTGCCGGGCTGACTGATCCGAACATCAAGCCGCTGATCCCGGCCTTGCAGAGTAATTGGCTGATTGCCCACGTCATGACCTGTTTTGTCGGTTATGCGGCATTTGCCGTGGCTTGTGGACTTGGGATCATGTACCTGATCAAGGACACCAACGTCGAAAAGGGCAAAGAGAAGAATCCTGACAGCCTTCTGGCTACTCTGCCGGCGTTGACTGTGATTGATGATATCACCCATAAAACCATTGTCTTCGGTTTTCTCTGGCTTTCTGCAGGAATTATCACCGGGGCGATCTGGGCGAACTCCGCCTGGGGAACCTACTGGAGCTGGGACCCTAAAGAGACCTGGTCGTTGATCACCTGGTTTTTGTATGCCGCTGCACTTCATGCCAGATTCACCAGAGGCTGGGGTGGCAAGAGGATAGCCTGGCTGGCGATCATCGGTTTTGTTTCTGTGGTATTCACCTACTACGGGGTCAACTACCTTCTTTCCGGTCTGCACAGCTATGGGGGATCCTGATTTCTCTGATGGAAATTCGCTGGAATCCAGCTTGATTTTTTTTCTTGTGTGCATTCAAGGGCTCCGATCTTTTCGGGGCCTTTTTTTTGGGTATTGAGTCCTTTTCATGCTTGACATCAAACAGGGGACGGAATATATAATCACATTTCGTAAATGAGACATGATTCATTTATCATTCATTTTTATGAACAGAAAAAGGAGACATGATGGCTAAGAAAATCGTAATTTTTGTAGCGGCTTTTGCAATGGCTTTGACCTTTGCAGTTGGTGCCAGTGTGGCAGGAAATGCTGGTCCTGAGACAGTAAAGATCGACACCCCGAAGAAAGGTGGAACTTCAGTAAACTTCGACCACAAAAAGCATCAGGGGATGGCAGAGTGTGCTGCATGTCATCACACCAAGAATGCCGATGGTTCCAAGGGTGCTTATGAAGCCGGTAAGGAAGCAAAATGTGCATCCTGTCATGACGGCTCACTGAAAGATGACGTTGCCGATGCCAAAAAGGCAGCCCACAAGAACTGCAAGGGTTGTCACAAGGATGGTGTTGACGGTAAAACCGGTCCGACCAAATGTGACGGTTGCCACACAAAATAATGTGAGCATTCAGATCTGGTATGAAACGGCCGCCCCTCATCGGGGCGGCCGTTTTTTTTGTGCGTTGTTTGTCTCGATCGTTGTAGTATACTTTTTTCATTTATCCGTGAATATATCTCCCGTTTGTTTTCAGCTTTTTCAGCACACTGATATTTTCACCCTTCGGGTATAAGTTTCGTACGAGCAGACGAGCTGCTCAACTCAGCTTTAACTGAAGCCTGCTGATGCGGAGATTGTTAATTTCCAATGCTCCGGACCAGAGCTTCAACAGAACCGTGTCAAAAAAAACCGCGAACAGGAAAGCCGGAGCATCCGGCAATCAGAACACCATTCAGGACAAATGCCGGCAGTGGAACCATATCCACATCTCGCTCTTTTGTCTTGGTGCAGCTTTGCTCCTGACTGTGCTGCTGGGATCGCTGCTTTACCTTGTCACATCACTCAAGATCCCTGATATTTCCTCGATCACGGATTACCGACCGCCGCTTACTTCTGTTTTTTATGACGACCGGGGGAGGGTGATCGCTGAATTTTCAAGAGAGAACCGGTTTGAAATTCCGTTGTCGGCAATGTCTGAGCTGTTGCCGAAGGCATTTGTCGCAGCGGAAGACGGCAGATTTTATCATCATGAGGGGGTCGACGGCTGGTCGATCCTGCGGGCGCTTATTCACAACATCAGGTCCGGCAACAAGGCACAGGGGGGGAGCACTATAACCCAGCAGGTGGCGCGCTCGCTTCTCCTGTCGCCTGAAAAAACCTATACCAGAAAAATCCGTGAGGCTATTCTCGCCTACCGGATAGATAATTATCTGCCGAAGGAGGATATCCTCTACCTGTATCTGAACCAGATATATCTCGGCGAAGGCGCCTACGGCGTCGAGGCTGCGGCGCGGACCTATTTCGGCAAGAGCGCTTCGGAGCTCAATCTTTCTGAAATGAGCCTGCTTGCCGGCCTGCCCCAGGCGCCGAGTCGCTACAATCCGTTCAAGCATTTTAAACTGGCCAAAGGCAGACAACGATATGTTCTGAACCGCATGGCCGCTGACGGGTACATTACCCCCGAGCAGGCCAGGCGGGCCTACAAAAGTGTGCTGCTTTGGGAAAACCGGGAAGCGGGAAACATGGTCGAGAAATACTTTGTAGATCAGGCCGCCAAGTATGTGGAAAGCAGGTACGGTATAGAGGCTCTGGAGGGTGGTGGACTCAAAGTTTACACAACGTTAAGCAAGCCGATGCAGTCTGCGGCTGCGCTCGCGATCAACAAAGGGGTCAGGGCCTGGCGAAGGCGTAATGGTGGTGTTGCCGGCGCGCTTGAACCTCAGGCGGCAATGGTTGTGATGGCGCCAGACAGCAGCAGAGTATTGGCGCTCATCGGCGGAACTGACTATGAAGGCAGCCAGTATAACCGTGCCGTACAATCCCGCAGACAACCTGGATCGGCATTTAAGCCGCTTATCTATGCGGCGGCGCTTGAAAGCGGGGTGACACCGGCCGATATCCTTCTGGATGAGCCTCTTCAGCTGCAGGGGTCAACTGCGGGGGAATTCTGGGAGCCGGAAAATTTCAGCGGCGAGTTTTATGGTCCGACCACCGTGCGGACCGGACTGATCAATTCACGGAATATTGTCACCATCAAACTCCTGCAGGAGATCGGCGTTGAACCGGTACGTCGACTTGCCGCCCAAATGGGAGTCACTTCGCCGCTTTCCGGGAACCTTTCACTGGCGCTCGGAACCTCAGGGGTGTCTCTCCTTGAATTGACAACAGCCTATACTGTTTTTGCCGGCGGCGGCGTTTATCGCCCGCCTGTTTTTGTTGACAGAATCGTTGACCGTGAAGGTCGTCTTCTGGAAAACCCGGGAAGGGTCGGAGGGGGGAAGCGGGTTCTTTCAGCGCCTTCTGCATATCAGATGACCCATCTGCTGAAAGGGGTGATTGAGGAAGGAACCGGGCGCAGGGCACGAGGGTTGCCCATGGAGGCGGCCGGAAAAACCGGTACCAGTGACAGCAATATGGATGCCTGGTTTATCGGTTATACGCCTGGTCTGGCGGCCGGGGTCTGGTTCGGATTCGATCAGCATATGCCCTTGGGCGGCAACGAAACCGGCGGCGTGGTCGCCGCACCGGTCTGGCTTGATTTCATGAAAAAGGGGATTCGGCTGCAAGCGCAACAGAAAGAAGATTTTGTAGTCCCGGCAGGTATAAAAATGCTCCCCATGGACCCGACCACCGGTGAGATTCGAACGGGGCTGGATGAGGGAGTGATGATGGTACCCTTTCGTGAAGGGTTGTTGCCGGAAGGGCGTGGGCGGCTGATTGGGGCTGTTGCCGGTGAGGGAGATACGGTCATCGGGCAGAAAATTCCGGAAGTACCCGAACCGGACTCTGAACCCTGAGTCAGAACGAAGGGAGCTGAAGGAGAAGGAATGTTATCTCCTGAACATCCAAGGCGATTGTCTACACCCCTCAGGAGGGGGTGTGAGTTCCCGGAAGGGTTTGCCCGTCGTGGACCGGTCTTGCGCTTTTCGCGACCTGAGGCAGGGAGCTTCAATCAAAAACCGGCGCATCTTTGGCACGGAGTTTTAACAAGAGAAGTGTCTCGGCGGAAACCGGAAAAAAAAAGCCTGCCGGGTGGCAGGCTTTGGTAAACATGCATCGCGAAACGCATTCCCCGAAGCTCGAGGTAATCGACTGCAAGGAGACTCCGAGTCTCACTCCGTTTGCTTATCTGTCGCGGGGAGCTTCAATTGATGCTCCTTATGATCGCCGTTTCTGCGGGAGATTGTCGAGATTGTCTCGGCCGTGGTAGATAACGGTGAATGTGCTGGCAAGGAGGTCGGACAGCGCTTTTTCCTTTTCGTCGTCGATGGGGGCTATCCTGATCCCCACCCGTTTCATGCCGGCCGGGGCATCTTCGAAAGAAGTGAGGATGCTTATGATCCTCGCGTTGTTTTCCTTCAGAATGGTCGTTGCTTTGGTTACTGAACCTGGAGCATCCGGCAGATCCATAACGTACTGGATCGCATCTTTCTTGATGCCGGTCATGTGAATGAAGCCTCTCAGGACATCGGTCTCGCTCAATAGACCGATCAGGTGACCGGAGTCATCCACGACCGGCAGGCCGGAGATCCTGGAGTTAAGCATGACCACGGCGGCTTTTTCGAGGGTGTCCTTCCCGGAGAGGGTAAGGGGGCTGCTGGTCATGACATCCTTGATCTTCATTTCGGACAAAAGATAGTATAATTCATGAATGTCAAGAGATGTCGTTTTGGAAGGAGAGGCGTCCTTGACGTCGCGATCGGTGATGATCCCGATAAGTTTGCCATGGGAAACCACCGGCAGTCGGCGAATATTGTTCTCTTTCATGATCCGGGTGGCCCGCATCAGGGAAGTGTTTTCGTCAACGGTCATGACGTCTTTGGCCATCCAGTCCTGAATAAGCATCTTAAAACCCTCCTGAGGTGTGAAGTGCAGTTTGCATCTGTGGCAGTCTTTAATCGAATTTATTTTAACAAAAACTTATATAATATTCCTGCTTTTCTGGCAAGGAGATGTCAGCAGATTAAGGAAATCATTTTCAGAGCGGAGTCAGCCCGGAATTGGGTTTTGGCTTGCCAACTGCCGGAGTCGATGGTAGGAGGTACGACCATTGCCCCCGGGCAATTCGGCGCAATTATTCTAAAAGTATTGGGTGGGTGTGTAAGGTTCCATGCAGAGAAAAATTATAAATTCTCGACCAATTCCCGAGCGTCTTCTTGATGACCTGTTGGGCCTTCTGGCGGAATGTGATGATTTCGTTTTTCTTGAAACCGTCAGGGTGAGCGAGGACAATCAACACTCCTTCCTCTTTCTTGATCCGGTGGAGAAGTTGATCTGCCGGGCCGAAGATGACCCAATTGCCTATCTGGATAAAGTTCAGGCCAAGATGGCGCAGGGGTTTTATGTCGTCGGTTGGCTGGCCTATGAGTTCGGCTATAAACTGGAACCGGTCCTCTCCATTCTGATGCAACCCGAAGACGGGATTGTAGCCGAACTTGGCGTCTATCGTTTCCCCCACGTTTTTGATCACGCCAGCGGCCGGTTTACCGGCAATGTCCCAGGGCTGCAGGATTCCGCAGAGAAAAGCTCTCCGAAGGAGCCGGTAATCGAGGGTGTTTCCTTCAGCCAGGAGAAAGAGGACTATCTGCAGAATATTGCCCGGATTAAATCCTTCATTGAAACGGGCGATACCTATCAGGTCAATTATACCCTGAAGCTTTTGTTCGAATATTCGGGGGCAGACGCTTCCCTTTACCGGGCGTTGAGGCGGAACCAGAGTGTTTCTTACGGAGCGTTCATCCGTAGCGGCAACCGGCGGATCATGTCTTTTTCCCCGGAACTTTTTTTTAGAAAAAAAGGCAATATCTGTCAGGTGAGGCCGATGAAGGGCACCATGCGCCGGGCGCCGGATCCGGAGACCGATCTGCTGATCGGCGGTTCTCTGGCCCATGATGTCAAGAATCGCAGTGAGAATGTGATGATCGTTGATCTTTTGCGTAACGACCTGGGTCGCCTCTGTCGGATGGGGACGGTGGACGTTTTGTCTCTGTTCGATGTCGAGACCTACGAGACTCTCCATCAGATGACATCCTCGGTGAGAGGGGAGCTGCGTCCCGAGGTCGGACTGGCGGATCTGTTCAGGGCAATCTTCCCCTGTGGTTCGGTCACCGGTGCGCCCAAGATCAGGACGATGGAAATCATCAGGGAGCTGGAGGCTGACAGCCGGGGGGTATACACAGGCGGAATCGGGTTTTTTACCCCTGGAGGGGATGCGGTTTTTAATGTCCCGATCCGAACGGTGGTCCTTGACGGGATGAAAGGCGAAATGGGGATCGGTTCAGGAATTGTTTATGATTCAGATCCGGAGCGGGAATGGGAAGAGTGTTCTCTGAAGGGACGCTTTCTTGTTGAGCCGGAGCCGGATTTCCAGCTGATTGAGACCATCCTCTGTGATCTGGAAAAGGGTTTCTGGCTGATCGGGGAGCACCTGGAGAGGTTGTTTGCCTCCGCTTCGTATTGGGGGATTCCCTGTGACCCGGTCAGGGTGAGAGATGAGCTCCTGCAAACGGCGGTCAGTTTGTCCGGGGATGCTGCAACCGGTAAGGAACGTTTCCGGAGGGTCCGGCTGCTGCTTCATAAGGACGGGAGGGTGGAGATCTCATCGGCACCGTGTTCACCGCCCCGGGGGTATCCGGATCCGGAACCGGCGGAAGAGCCCGGTGCGGGCCGACTGCCAAAGGTGGTTCTGGCAAAAGAGAGAACCAGCTCACACAACCCATTCCTCTATCACAAGACCACTCGCCGTGAACTCTATGACCAATGCTATAAAATGGCCGGGGAAAAAGGATATTTCGAAGCCCTGTTTGTGAATGAAAGAGACGAGGTGACCGAAGGGTGTATCACCAATCTCTTTGTCCGGAGGGGGCAGGAACTCATCACTCCGCCGGTGAACTGCGGTCTGTTGAACGGGGTTCTCCGGCGGGCGCTGCTGACCGGCAAAGTGGCAACCCCGGACAACCTGCCGATACGTGAAGCAGTCATCGGGGTCAGCGAACTCGTAGCCGCCGATGAAATCTACCTGGGAAATTCAGTCAGGGGATTGGTGAAAGTGCAATTGGTTGCGGGGCCTCTCTGAGGGATTGCGGCATCCCGATCCTCGTTCAATCTGGGCCATTGAACATGTACCGCGAAACGCATTCCCCGCAGCTCGAGGGAAGCGACGGCAAGGAGACTTTCGAGTCGTACTCCGTTTGCGTATCTGCCGCGGGGAGCTTCAATGAAGGCCGAGTGCTGTCGGATCCACCTGCTCAGCCCTTACCTGATCAGAGTCCTGATGATATCCCCCTTGCCGACCACCCCGACCACTTTCCCTTTCTTGACCACCGGCAGGGTGTGGATCTTCTTATCGGACATGATGGTGGCGATTTCCTCAACAGGGGTGTCCTCGGAGACAGAGATTATTTCACCGCTGCAGATATCAATGACTCTGGTCCCGGTCATCTTTTTCATTTCCTTGTCCATTTTCGCCGGGCTCTCAAGGAAGATGACCGAGTCGAGGATCGTAAGAACTGTCGGGATATGCAGTTTCTTGGTCTGGTCGATGAGGTCGCTTTCAGTCACCACGCCGAGCAGTTTGCCGTTCCCGTCGATCACCGGGACGCCGCTGATCCTTTTTTCCCAGAGCAGGTTGGCGAGCTTGCCGACTGCCAGGTCCGGGGTAACACTGATGACTTCTTTGGTCATGATATCTTTTGCGGTCAGCATTCTGGTCTCCTTGAATTATATCAATAAAGGGTATGGTCTGGTTCAACAGCTTGCCAGTTCGGTGAGGACGGCCGGCAGTTCATCGGCGAGTTCGGTCGGCAGGAGGCCGGTCAGGATGTTGTCGTTCGCTGCGAGATGATCCGCGGCCATGCCGTGGATATAGATCCCCAGGCATGCGGCATCCCAGGGGGCGAGTCCCTGGGCCAGAAAACTGCCGATAACCCCGGCCAGAACGTCACCGGAGCCGCCGGCAGCGAGCAACTGGTTGCCGTTGGAGTTGATGGCCGCGTGTCCGTCCGGCGCGGCGATAATGGTTCCCGGGCCTTTCAGCACCAGATAGACCTGATTGGATACGGCAAAATCTATGGCAAACGAAAGCCGGTTAGCCTGGATATTCAGGGTGCTCTTCCCGGAGAGACGGGCCATTTCGCCGGGGTGGGGGGTGAGGATTCTCGGCGCCGGCGGGTTGGCGAGTAAAGAGCGGTCTATTGCCAACAGGTTCAGGGCGTCGGCGTCAACCACCAGTGGCAGCTCCGATTCGCGGTAAAGAGAAGTCACGAGCCTGCCGGTTGCCTTGTCCTGTCCCAGTCCGGGGCCGATGACCATGGCCTGTTTGTCTGCCGTGTTTTTGCAGATCCTCTGCAGGTCTTTGTCACTGGCAAACCCATCGGTAGAACCCGGGAGCGGAAGGGTCATCGCTTCGGCAAGGGCTGATTCAAAAATATTGTTCAAGTCCATCGGGGCGGCCATGGTCACAAGGCCCACGCCGGAACGGAGGGCTCCCCGGGCACATAAGAGCGCGGCCCCGGTTTTGCCACGCGAACCGGCAAGGATCAGCAGGTGGCCGAAAGTTCCTTTATGGGCTCTTGCGGGGCGGGCGGGGATCAACGGCGAAATGGTCCGGTCTTCCAGGGCCTCGATCATCAGGTCTGCTTCCGCGACCGCGGCCGGAGGTATCCCGATATCAACTATTCCGAGACGACCGGTATATAAGGGCCCGTCTCCGGTCAACTGTCCGGGTTTGGCAAGGCCGTAGGTGACCGTCATATCGGCAACCACGCAGGGGCCAAGGGGAATGCCGGTATCGCTGTTCAGGCCGGTGGGCATGTCGATGCTGATCACCGGGCACTCGGCGGTGTTGATCAGGTCTACCGCTCCGGCGAAATGGCCGGTGATTTCACGCTTCAGGCCGGTGCCGAAGATGGCATCAATGACCAGGTCGGAATCAGGAATACAGTTGCCGACGGTGGTGAGCCTCTCCATGTCGGTTATCGGGTAGACCAGAATGTCGAGTTTCTGCACGATTTTCAGATTGACGGCGGCATCACCCGTAACCTTTTTCGGGTCACAGAGAAGAAAGACGATCGGGGTGCCTCCGTGCTGGAGAACATGGCGGGCGATCACCAGACCATCTCCGCCGTTGTTGCCCGGGCCGGCCAGAATCATTATCGTGCGTCCGGCCAATTCGCCGAAACTCTCCATAATCGCCTGAACTGTTCCAACCCCGGCATTTTCCATCAGCACAATCCCCGGGATCGCATATGTTTTGATGGCGGCCCGGTCCAGCTTCTGTATCTCTTTGGCAAAGGCAAGTTTCATGGCATGCGTCCCTTTTTGGTTTATTCCCCGCTGTTCATTCTATTGCAGAAAGGGGATGCAGTCAATCTGGTTCAGGGGCCACCAGGGAATTGAGGGGAACAGCCGGAGAGATCGATATTTTGCGGAACGTCCTTGTTGGAGCAATGGCAGAGCGGGCGTATCCGTTGGATGGCAGGAAAGCCTGTATCCGGTCAGATGATAATCCCGGTATCTTTAAGATGGGTGATGATGATCTTGATGCACTCGTTGACCGTCTGCCTGTCGGTATGCAGTTCAATATCCGGGTTCTCCGGAATTTCATAGGGGGCGGAGACGCCGGTATAGTTCTTGATTTTTCCTTCGCGAGCCATTTTGTAGAAACCTTTGACGTCTCTTTCCTCGCAAACTTCAACGGGGCAGTTGCAGTAAATTTCAAGCATGTTTTCCGGGCCGATGATCTTTCTGACCATTTTCCGGTCTTCTTCAAGGGGGGAAATGAAAGCGGTCAGACTGAGAACTCCGGCATCGATAAAAAGATTGACCATCTCCGCTATCCGCCGCAGATTCTCATGGCGGTCCTCCCTGCTGAAGCCAAGATCCCCGCAGAGACCGTGGCGGACATTGTCCCCATCGAACACATAGGTCCGGCAACCCATCATATGCAGCCTTTCCTCCAGGGCATGAGCCAGGGTGGACTTGCCGGAACCGGACAAGCCGGTAAACCACAGGTTCACGCTTTTATGGCCGTTCAGGGTTTCCCGCCGGGAACGAATAACGGATGCTTTGTGTTTTACAACATTCGGAGAGGTTGCCATTTTCCGGATCTGATAATCACGTTGAGGTTAGTGGCCGGTAAAATATCCGCATCCTGGAGCTGCCGGTCTGAGGGTAACTCCGGGCGTTTGCGCTCCGGCCGAATGATTGTCCTAACTTAACATAGCGAGGTGGTAAAAACCATATTGATTTAAATGTGGGTTCAGTCTAATATGTGCCCGTTTTCAAATCCGTAAATTGCCCTCGTAGCTCAGGGGATAGAGCACAGGATTCCTAATCCTGGAGTCGCAGGTTCGATTCCTGCCGGGGGCACCATCCTTACTAAATCACTTCATGCCATCTCATGTTTACGCCTTGGCCCTGGGCGATCCTATCCCCATCTTTTCCATGGCCGGAATGGAGGTCTTTCCGATCGGTCAAGGAAATTCTCCGACATACTTCCTCATGACTTCTGAAAACTCTTCTGGTATGGGTGCGCAAATATTCGCCGGTTGTCCGGCGGTCTGGTGAAATCGTCTTTTTCAAGACCGATTAAAAAAGGCGGGATGCCGATTGGCACCCCGCCTTGGAGAGATCGCCGGTAAACCGGCGGAGAGAGAATGTTGCAAAGCTGAAAGCGGAATCCTGTTAAGGGATCCCGGGGAAATTAAAAACCGCCGACGGCGCTGAACCAGCTCTTGATCAGGGAGATCGGGCCGCCGCTGCCGATCATGGCGCTCACCAGACAGGCTGCCGCCCAGAGACCCACTACGCCGGAGGCGACGCCCATGGTGATGATGCTGCCGCGGGAAACTGAATCGACGGCTGATTTGGAAGAGGTCTGGGTTCTGGTCTGTGATTTGATTATGCTGCTCATGGCGTCTCCTTGCTTTCTGTTTGTGTTGCTGATTGTTGTCGTCTTATTTACCTGCCCAACAGGGCAGAAGTTAATTTTTTGAAAAGATCAAGCGGACCATTGCTTGACAGTGCGGCGATAAAACAGGTGATGGCCCAGAAACCGGCAAAAATTGCGGTGGCGCCGAGAACGAACAATGTGTAACGGCTCACCGGTTTCTCTTCTTGATCGATTCTGCCGGTTGATCTGAATCCAAACCTCTCTTTTGTTCTGGTGATGGCTTTGGCCTGTTGATCATTTTCGTTCATTTTGTTCCCTTTGCTTGGTTTTGCAGAAATGATAATGCCAGAAGCATGCCAATCAGAATATGTGTAATTAATTCAAGCACATATGCTTTTCCATGGTTTTTGTCTGTGCCAGTTTGACAGGGGGATTTGTCATTTTGACAAATACAAATGGACTTTCAGTGGACGGACATGATTTTTTGGTATCGTCCGGGATGTGTCAGGGGAATGGTAGCCCTTGACATAATTCCGGGTTATTTGTATCTGGTTTTATGATTTTTTTGAGCATGGGGATTTTTTCTGGGCTGCTGTTTGTTTCCAAGTGATGACATTCTGAGAGGGGGGTATGAACGGAGAGTTTGCAGTGAGCGCGAAAGTTGTGGGGTTGGCGTTGACAGTGGTGCTGTTGACGGTCGGCTGTGTCAGTAAATCGCAGCATCAGGAGCTGGTGGGCCGCTATGACAAGCTGACTGCAGAGAAGGCGGCGGCTGAACAGAGTTGCGCAGCCAATATTGCCGGCATGGTCCAGCAGCTTGCAGACCTTGATCTGAAGGCGGAAGGGTTGCAGAAGCAGAATGATGACCTCGCGGTTCGGGTCACGGCCCTGACTGAGCAGGAAGCATTGCTGCAGCAGAAAAAAGCCGAGGCCGAGGAGATGCGGGCTCTTATCGATCGTCTGCAGCTGGATCTCGAAGGTCAGCAGACCGTGATCACCCAGCTGGAAAACACGCTCCGGATTGAAGTGGTGGATAAACTGATGTTTCGATCAGGTTCAGCAAAGGTGACCGGCAGAGGCAGTAAAATACTCGCCGGGATCGTCCCGACTCTGCAGTCTGCAGCCGACAAGGATATCTTTATTGTCGGTCATACCGATGATCTGCCGCCAAGCAGGGAGCTGGCCCAGAAATATCCGTCCAACTGGGAACTTTCCGCGGCCAGGGCGGCCTCGATCGTCCACATCCTGACCTGGCAGCACAAGATCGATCCTGCCAGGATAACGATCCAGGGAGCGGCCCATTATCATCCGATAACGGTTTATGACATGAAAAACAAGGATTTCAGAAAGACCAACCGGGTGGTGGAAATTATCCTGAAGCCCAGGGTGCAATGACCTGATTGGCATAGATTGCGATTATAAGTCCGTCGGCGGAGATTCCTTTTCTACCGACGGACTTTTTTGTGGATCATCCTGCATGGCGGCTTTGATGTTGCCCACAAGATGGCCGGGCAGGGCTACGGCGAACTGAATCCCCAAAGAGACCCAGGGCTCCACCGGTACCCAGCGTAACCCCTCTCCGGCAACATAGGTCATATAGGCGGGATACAGGGTCTTGTAGGCATCCGCTTCCGTTTCAGTCATTTCCCGCTCAATGGTATAGCCGATCGCGTCCCCCGACGCTTTTCCTTCCTGGTATAGGGGCATCAGCGGCAGGATGCGCATTGCTGAATACCATCCCTTGAAGCCGCGGCTGCGACCGACGAAATCCTTGGCGTGGGCCGCTTCATGTAAAGCAACAGCGGCGTGGTCTGAGTAGAGATTGATCGTATTTGTATAGGGATTGTAATTGTCGCCTCCGAAAAGCCGGCCGGGAAATATCGTGTAAAAACTTGTTGCCAGCACCCCAAGGGTAAACCGGAAAAAACCAGGCATGTCGGAGTTGAAAACCAGTCTCTTCCACTCACCCCCCGGAGAATATTGGTTGAGTCTGACCTTCACATTTTTGAGGTCGTTGTCGGCAAGGTACGTTGAGATGGCCTCTTCGGTGGAGGTGGAGATGTGGTGGTTGTCAATATCCCAGTTTAACAAAACAAGTTTGCTTGGGATGGAGAAGAAGTAATGCCCCAGGCCATCAACAATCGCAACCGGCCGTCCCCGCTCGATCTGCGGCTCACTCTCCTGCAGCTCCAGGGTCAGAGGCCCTTCAAGACCTGCTGTGTATTGATAAGGCTTGACCGCGCAGCCCGCAACGGACAAAACGATCAGGATCCACAAGAGGAATTCGGCAGGGAAGGCTTTGGCTGTCTGCATTACAGATACCTCGAAAGGTGAAATTTTCAGGGCGGAAAGGAGAAGTCCCGTCATGTCAATCAAGCTTCGTCAGGAAAAGCATAATAATATCTGGTCTGGAATAACACAAATGATGTATATTCCCCGGTCCTTGAATAGTTGCATGCCCAATCAATCCTCCGGTTTGCCATAGGGTGAGGGCTGCAAAAAAGATTGATCGTTGACCGGAGTAGTGTTCTGATGGGATTAACGAATGTGTTTGGAGGTCTGGAATGAAAACTCTTGTCGCCTTGATCGGTCTGGTTCTTGTTCTGGAAGGTCTGCCGTATGTCGCCTTTCCTGAAGCGATGCAGAACTGGCTACGGCAACTCATCGAAGCCCGGCCGGCCACCCTGCGCTATCTCGGCATGCTGGCGGTTGCCGTGGGATTATTCCTCTGCTACATTTCCCAGCGTACCGGGGTGTTTCACTAAGGCAATTTCTTCCGAGCCAATTGTCTGCCGACTCTGCGCTTGGTTTCGGGAAGATGCGCGGAGCCGTTACCCTAAAAGTCCCGTTTCACATCTCTGCAGGTGACCTCTTGTTTGATCTTGACGACTATGACTATTATCTTCCTCCGGCGCAGATTGCCCAGAAACCTGCCGCCGAACGTGACGAGTCCCGCCTGCTGGTGATGGAACGGTCCACCGGAGACCTTCACGATCGCAGTTTTTCAGATCTTGCTGATCTTTTCAGAGCAGGGGATTTGCTGGTGGTCAATGACACCAGGGTGTTCCCGGCAAGGCTGGAAGGGAAAAAGGAGAGCGGCGGCAGAGTTGAGCTTTTTATTCTGGGATACCCGCTGCTGCTTGAGCAAACGGTAGCCGGGGCGGGGATGGTGCAGGCTGAACTTGTCGGGCTTGTCAAAAGTTCCAAACGCCCGAGGCCGGGAACCAGGCTCCTTTTTGCCGGAGATCTGTCCGGGGAGGTCCTTGAGTGTTTGGGTGATGGGAAAGTGCGGGTGGTTCTTTCCTTTTCAGGCTCCCTGGAAGACAGTCTGGCGCGTCAGGGTAGGATTCCTCTCCCTCCCTACATCCGGCGGGAATCCGGAGATGAGGGCTTTGACCGTGAAAGATACCAGACCGTATATGCGACAAAGACCGGCGCGGTGGCGGCGCCCACTGCAGGACTGCATTTTACTGATGAACTCCTTGGCCGGCTGGCGGACAAAGGCGTGCGGAAGACGGCCATCACCCTGCATGTCGGCTATGGCACCTTTGCTCCGGTGAGGGTGAGCGACATCCGTGAGCACCGGATCCATAAGGAGTTTTTGTCGGTTTCCGCCGAGGCCGCTGCGGCAGTGAATGAAACCCGGGCTGCAGGTGGCCGGGTCTGGGCGGTGGGGACAACTACCGTGCGGGCCCTGGAGAGCGTTGCCGTCCGGCCCGGGGTTGTCAGGGCCTGGGAAGGGGATTGCGGTCTGTATATTTATCCCGGATATCAATTCAAGGTAGTCGACAATCTCATCACCAACTTCCACCTGCCGAAGTCATCACTGCTTTTTCTGGTGAGCGCCCTGACCGGCAAAGAGGCGTTGATGGCCGCCTACACCCATGCGGTGGAGAAGGGCTACCGGTTCTACAGTTACGGTGATGCGATGGCCATTGTTGCCGGGAAGTGATCGGAAGATTCCTGGGTTTTCGAAAGGTTGCGCTTCCCGGGTCGATCTTTCATGGGACAATAAAAAAGCGTTCCGGGAGAGCCCGGAACGCCAGGGTGGTTGAGAATGAGATCAAGGGTCGGATCAGCTGGATTTGCAGGGCGCGGCACTGCTCTCACAGCACGGGGTGGATGAAGCTGCACCACAACCGCTGCTCTTGCATGAGCCGCCGGCAGTGCTGTAGCCATCTGCATACCATCCGCCGCCCTTGAGCTGGAAACTGCTCATCGATATCAGTTTTTTAAGGTCGCCCTTGCAAGCGGGACATACGGCCAGAGGCTCGTCGGCAATGCTTTGCCACACTTCGATGTTTTCATGACAGGATTGGCATTCATACTCATAAACAGGCATCTTGGTAACTCCGTTTCTGATTACGCGAAAAACTTTTTTGACCGGTAACGAGCAGAGGGTCATTCCGGGCAACGTGGAAATTAAACTGAACCGCAACTATAATGTTTCCAGGGCTGGAAGTCAATGTCGAAACCTTCTGGATTAATGGATGACAGGCTGATACAATCAGTGTGCAACTTGTGGAGGAGACTATCGTGCAGGAGATATTGACTGCCCAGGCAGCAGAAGGAATGGTACTCGCGCGTGATGTGATGACCCCGGATGGCCGGGTGCTCTGCGGGAAGGGTACCGCGCTCAGCGACAACCTGATTGAACGTCTGAAGAAAATGGAGATCTCCCATGTCCTGGTGGAGGGGAGACCGGTCGCCGTTGAAGGGGAAAAGAGTCTCGCGGACGAACTTCTGGATATCGACCGGCGATTCCGGAAGGTTGAAGACACCCCGCCTCTGATGTACCTGAAAAAGAAGGTGAAGGAAAAAATGATCGCATCGCGGAGAGGATAATGTCGGCAGACAACAAAGACCATTTCCGGAAAGCCCTGAGAGAGATCAAAAACCTGCCGACTCTGCCGGGCATTGTCGCCAAATTAAGTAAAATGGCCGAGGATCCTGATACCAGCACGGAGCAGATGGGCAAGGTGATCAGCAAGGATCATATCCTTGCGGCCAAACTGTTGAAGCTGGTCAATTCCGCATTCTACGGTTTTCCCCAGCGGATCAGTTCTCTTGACAGCGCCATCATTCTTCTGGGGTTCAATGTCATAAAAAGCCTGATCATCAGTGCCTCGATCTTTGAATTCATGGAAGAACAGGATATCGAATTATGGGAGCATTCCCTGGGGTGTGCGGTGGTCTGCAGCGTGCTTGCGAAAAGGCTCGGGATCAAGGACCCGGAAGAAATCAGCACCGCCGGTCTGATCCATGATATCGGCAAGGTGGCCATTAAAATGGAACTGCCGGATGAATATGAGCGGATCGGCAATATGGTGACGGCGCAGGGGATATCCCGATTTGAAGGAGAGCGGGAGCTTCTCGGCCTTGATCATGCCGAGGCCGGGGGGTGGCTCGCCCGGAGCTGGAATCTGCCGCAGAAACTGGTTGAGCCGATCAGCACCCACCACGACCCGCGAACCGCCAAAGACGAACAGACGGCGAGTGCCATTGTTCATGTCGGCGATATCATCATCAGGGGGATGGGATATGGCCATGCCGGCGATATCTGGGTCCCGCCATTGCAGCAGCGGGCTTGGCGCCTGCTGGAGCTCACCCCGCAGGACCTGGATCTGGTCATTGATGAGGTTGAGGAGAAGCTCTGGGACGTGAAGGGCTTCAGTCTTGAAATCCAGGGGAGCCTGGAGGGTGAGCTCGGGTGATTCCCAACGCGGGTTTCTCAGGATAATGCTCATGGGTGAAATGGGCCGGAGATACGGTCGATGACCAGGATTCTGGTGGCAGCCCGGGAAGGTCTGATTCCGGCAGAGTGCCTTGTTCTTTTGGAGACCAGGGGGTACCAGCCGATATTTCCGGAAAGTCTGAAGGAGACGGTCTCGGTTATCCTTGAAGATCCTCCCGATCTGCTGATTGTTGACATGGCTTTTGCCGGCGGTGGATATCGGGAAGTGATCCGGGTTGCTTCTTCCTGCCTGCAGAAAGCGAACATGCCGATCCTGCTGATCATCAATGACAAGGTGCTTCCCGCAATCAGGTGGGACGAGCTTCCGGTTGATGATATTCTGGTGGAGCCGCTGAATCCGGACGAAGTCGTCTCCCGGATTATGCTCGCTGAATCAAGAATGGCCAGGGTTTTCGACAACAACCCCCTGAGCAAGCTGCCCGGAAACACTTCGATCATCAGAATGATCCAGAAGAATCTTGATTCCGGAAGGAATTACGGGGTCTGCTATCTCGATATTGATAATTTCAAGCCCTATAACGACCGTTATGGTTTTGCCCAGGGAGACGATGTAATCCTGATGGTTGCCCGGCTGATTGTCAATGTCGTCGAAGAGATCGCCAGGGAGGACAGCTTTGTGGGCCATGTGGGGGGCGATGACTATGTGTTCATCGTGCCCCGGGAAAAGGTTGAAAAGGTCTGCGAGCGTCTGCTGGCGAATTTTTCTGTGGTCCGCAACATGTTCCTGAGTGCGGAAGATCTTGAAGCCGGTGCCTTCATCGGTACGGACCGGCTGGGGAAGGAAACCAGATTCGAGCTGCTGAGTATCTCGGTAGCAGTAGTGGTCACCGGAGAGGGCACCGAATTCAGACATTTCGGTGAGGTCGTTGCGGCGGCATCCCAGATCAAGCATTTCGTCAAGAAACAATCGGGCAGTAATTACCTGATTGACCGAAGAAACAGTTATCATCGCAATTCGACACCATAATCACCGGCAGAACATCAAGCGTTTTCCCTTCAATATTGTTTCGTCAAACCAATCTCTGCAGGACCTCCTGCTGTTGCTTTATTCCATTGCATCACGAGAATCTATCTGGAGAGGATGGAAAAGTTTCTTTCCTGAATTGAATTTTTCGAGAAAGTTGAACCGGCTTCAGATGACATGTGAAACTGTGTCGAGATAAAAATAATGATGTGAATCGTTGGTTTCATGGCGCGGGTAATAATGGAAAGATGTGGTTGCTTGCGACAGTGAAGCAGAATTGCCCTGTTTTGTTTTCTGG
This sequence comes from Pseudomonadota bacterium, assembly GCA_018823285.1. Lineage (NCBI taxonomy): Bacteria > Pseudomonadati > Pseudomonadota > Pseudomonadota bacterium. The sequence continues at coordinate 17,579 of JAHJIQ010000002.1, read as the reverse complement.
ATTATGGAGAGTTGATGTGGGGGGTGGAATTGATCTGCACGGTTGGTATTGGAATTCGTGATTTAGTTCAGGTAAAGGTGGCGTCTGATACTCTTTCGCCAACAGCAAGAAGGTGCGACAATAAAACCTGGAATCATGAGTTTTGTTCGGTTGTCTTTCCAGGTCGTATTCGATGTGTTTTTGATCATGTGTTATATAAATATCAATTGATCGTATTGTAGTTTTTGTATGAATAGTTATATGATGGTGTAAATATTCTTGCTAATGAAATATTGATGATATATTGTCTGTTCAGGGTAAGGTAATGAATGTATTTATAAAGGAGGTTTGTAATGAGTAAATCGCTCGTCGAGATGGCTGCGGCTATTGTCCAGGCCCAGAGTTCATCAAAGGGAATGAGTACCGAGGAAGTTACAAATGCACTGCAAAGCACTTTCAAGGCTTTGCAGGACCTTCAGGCAAGTGAGACCTTGTCTTCAGAAGTGCCGGGGGGGGAAGGCGGTGCGGGAGCGCCGGTGGTTTCCGCAGAAAAATCCATTCAGAAAAATAAAATTGTCTGTCTGGAATGTGGACAGGAATTCCGGATGCTGTCTCCGAAACATCTCAAATCCCATGGCCTGACCGGGCGTGAGTACCGTTCGAAATACGGCTTCTCCCTTCGCCAGCCGTTGTGTGCAAAATCGCTTTCAGATCGCAGGAAGAAGGCCGGCAAGGCTCGCGGGCTGCCCGAAAATCTGAAGAAGGCGATCGCCAAGCGGAAGAAATCAACCGTACCGAAAGCGGCGCGCAAGAAAAAATAAGTTCTTCGTTGCAGGTTCCGGGAAGCTCCGGAAACGGCTTCATTGCTGTGCAACAAAAAAACAGGGGGGCGTGGATTTACACACCCCCCTGTTTTTATATACGGCAGAAGATGCTGTTCAATGAGCGGTAGCGAAATTAAGAGGTGAGTGGTATCATTTTCAGCTTTCCCGGAAAAGCGTGGTTTCTCCGCATCAGATAAAGCGTGACGAGGGGTCCTGCTGCAGATTTTCCGGAGGACTGGGGAGGCAGCAGGTCTTCGTGCCCCGAATCGGGAAACGGATGAATTATTACCATTGGCCCGGATTTCTGCCGACGGCATAAAGCTCCAGTTGAGCAGTTCGTCTGCTCTTACGAATCTGATCCCCGAAGGGTAAAAATAAATGATTGGCATATTTGATTCAGGCGTAGGGGGGATGACGGTCGCCAGGGCTTTGGAGAATCGATTGCCCGGGGTGCCGTACATTTACTTCGGGGATCTGGCCCGGGCGCCATATGGTCCGAAAAGTCCCGAGACGATAACCGAATACGCCCGGGAGAACACCCGATTCCTGATTGAGCAGGGCGCCAGACTGATTGTGATCGCCTGTAATTCGGCAGCGAGTGTTGCTGCCGATCTGATCAAAGCCGAGTTTCCGGTGCCGGTTTTTGAGGTGATCGGGCCGGCCGTCAAGGAGGCGGTTGCGGCTTCCAGATCCGGAAGAATAGGGGTGATCGGCACCAGGGCAACTGTCCGCAGCAACGTGTACGACCGGAAGATCGCCGCGGCTGCGCCTGAGGCCAGGGTGTTTTCAACCGCCTGTCCCCTGCTGGTGCCCCTGGTTGAAGAGGGGTGGTTCAATCGCCGTGAAACCAAGATGATCGTCCGCAGTTACCTTCATTCTTTAAAGCTGAAGAAGGTTGATACCCTGGTGCTCGGTTGCACCCATTACCCGCTGTTGCGGCAACTCATTCAACCCCGGATCGGGAAAAATGTCCGAATCATAGATTCCTCCGATGCGGTCGCAGCCGAGCTTGCGGATTTCCTCGCGGCCAACCCCTCTCTCGCCGCCAAACTGGAAACCGGGGAAAGCAGCAGATACTACGCGTCCGACATTACAGAGGCCGCCCGCGCGACCGCAAAAAGCATTTTCGGTCGCCGGATAGAAATGATCAAACTCTAGTCGAGCAGGCGAGCTGCTCAACTGGAGCTTTATGCCCCCGGGCGAAAGCGAACCTGCGAGACATCGGGACGTAGACCCGAAGGATGAAAGGACCAATGACAATGGTTAAAAAAATATGCATGATTTGTATCTTTCTTGTCCTGCCCGGTTTTTCTTCGGCCGGGGAGGAGTCTGTTGAAAAACTCACTCCTGAACAGCTGGCCGTAAAGCTGCAGGAAGCATACAGCAGAACAGTTACCTTCCAGGCGGAGTTCAATCAGATTACCACCATCAAGCTCAGTCGCCGGAAAAGAAGCGGCGAGGGAAATCTTCTGATCAGCAAGCCCGGCCTGATGCGCTGGGATTATCTGACCCCGGACAAACAGGTTCTGATCTGCGACGGCAAACTGGTAAAAATGTATTTCGCCAAGGCTGAACAGATGATGATCATCTCGGCCCACGATTACCTGCAGTCCGATGTCACCTACGACTTTTTTGCCGGCAAGGGGGATATTGTCAGGGATTTCGCCGTTGGTCCTCCCGGGGAGGATTTCTGTTGCGGAGAGCCGCCGGATCTGAAGCTGGTCCCGAAGGTCCAGCATCCGCAGGTTGATCATATCTATCTCTGGCTCACCGACGATTTCCTGATCCGCAAGATGCATGTCAACGACCATTACGGCAGCCAGACGGAGCTTGTCTTTACCGGGATCAAACTGAACGAGCATATAGATGCGTCGCGATTCCTGTTTGATCCCCCGGAGGGGACTGAAATCATTGAACAGCTGGCGCCCGAAGATCAAGGCAATGGCAATTGACAAAGCCGCATCCGTTTCGGGCGGCTGCAGTATCGCTCTCGTTTCAATGCCGTGGTCGATTTTCAACCGGCCATCCATCCAGCTCGGGGTGTTGAAGTCCTCTCTTCTGCGCAGCAATCCATCTCTTCCCGTTGACTGTTATCATCATTACCTGCAGACGGCGCAACGTCTCGGCCCGGAAACATACCACTGGCTCACGCTGAGCGGCTGGGCCGGGGAGGCACTCTATGCCCCGATTCTCTTTCCCGACATGGCTCTTCCTGCCGCAGCCCTCTTCGATCGGGAACTGAAAAGGTTTAACCGGGAAAAAGGCACTCCCGGATTTGCCGTTCTGGCGTCTCTGGTGGAGGAAGCGCTCAAGGGCTGGATCGACGCAATTTCCTGGGACCGCTATGGCCTGATAGGATTTTCGGTCTGTTTCAATCAGCTTTTACCTTCACTGGCCGCCGCCCGTTTGATAAAAGAGCGGGCTCCGTCAGTGAAAGTGGTGTTCGGCGGGTCGGCCTGCGGCGGTCAGGCCGGTCTCGATCTTCCGGTCAACTTCAGCCAGATCGATCATGTCGTCAGAGGTGAGGGAGAACTTGCGCTCGTCGAACTGGTGCGGAATTTACAAGGGGGTGACGGGGAGTCGGCAGGTACGGTAATCGACTGCCCGGCGAACATTGACTTGGAGGATTCTCCTCCACCGGATTACGGTGATTATTTCAGGGAAATTTCCCTGGTTTTCCGAAACACGCCGGTCATTCCGGTGGTTCCGGTTGAATTTTCCCGGGGCTGCTGGTGGGGGAAATGCTCTTTCTGCAATTTGAACCTCCAGTGGTGTGGCTATCGGTACAAAAGTGCGGACCGGATGTGCCGGGAGGTGGGTGCGTTTGCAGCTGAATTCGGCACTCTTGACTTTTCCTTTACCGATAATGTCCTGCCGGTTGCGGAGGCGCGAAAATTTTTCCGGCAGATCGCCCGATCGGGCAAGGATTTCGAGTTTTTTGCCGAAATAAGGGCCACCCAGACAGCGGATCTTGCCGGTTACCGGCGCGGAGGGCTGGTCGTCGTCCAGGCCGGGATCGAGGCCTTGAGCACCGGTCTTTTGGCCAGAATGAAGAAGGGCGTGACCGCCATCGAAAATCTGGCGGTGATGAAAGAGGCGCTGAAGCAGGGGGTTGCCCTGGAGGGGAACCTGATCACGGAGTTCCCGACCAGCACCGAACAGGAGGTCGCGGAAACTCTCCATTGCCTGGATTTTGCTCTGCCATTCAAACCATTGACCACGGCTTCCTTTTTTCTCGGGCTCGAGAGCCCGGTGGACCGGTCCCCCGGGGATTTCGGGATCACGGCAGCGGGGCCGCACAGAAATTATTCCCATCTTTACCCTGCGGAGATTCTCCGGCAGCAGGAAATGGTGGTCAAGGATTTTCGCGGCAGTCGGACGTACCAGCGCCGATTGTGGCGACCGGTGGTAAAACGTGTTAAAGAGTGGCAGGATTTTCAGCGGCGGCGCGGGAGTGTCGCGCACCGGTTTCCCCTTTCCTTTCGGGATGGCGGCGAGTTTGTGATCATCCGCCAGGAACAATTGCGCGGTCCGGTTCTGAATCACCGCTTAAAAGGGATGTCGCGCAGGATTTACCTTTTCTGTGAAGAGATCCGTGACCTTTCATCCCTGATCGATCATGTTCCCGGGATCGGGCGGGAGAGTCTGGAGAGATTTCTTGCCGAGATGGTGGACAAGCGGCTGATGTTCCGGGAAGGGGAGAAGGTATTGTCGCTTGCGATTGGAAATAGCAGGAAGTGCAGGGAAGAATCCCTTCCGTAATCAGCCGGTAATGTAATTTGCTCGAATCGGAGGTCTGGATGAGAATAGGAATTGCATCGGACAGTCATGACAACATCGCCAACCTGAGATACACTGTTGATTACTGCAATCATTTCAGTGTATCGGTCTTTATTCATTGCGGGGATCTCATCTCTCCTTTCATGCTCGATGAACTGGCCCGTTTCGGTGGTGCGGTTCACCTGGTGTACGGCAACAATATCGGTGATGTCCATCTGATCTCCCAGGCCTGCGGCACCCGCTTTCCCTCCATCACGCATCATGGAAATCTGGGGGCGGTTGAGGCGGGCGGGCTGAAGATCGCCTTTACCCATTATCCGGAAATGGCCCGCGGGATAGCGGCCCTGCAAAATTTTGACGTGGTATGCTGTGGCCATAATCATCGCTATAAGGTAGAAGAGAGAGGAACAACGCTCCTGATCAATCCGGGAGAATTACTTGGAAAGGACGATTCACCGGGTTTCTGCATCCTGGAAACCCTCGACCGGCAGGTTGAACGGGTGTACGTGGGCAAGGTCGCCGGTATTTGAGCGGGTTATTATTTATTGACAACAGCTTCATCAAAAAAACGAGACATGATTATGGAAAATTCCGGTAAGGAAAAGAGTTTTGCGGAGATGATGGATGCGGGGTTTTCCACCCCTGAATATTTCGAACCGGGCCAGCAGGTCGAGGCCAGGGTTGTGAGAATAACCGACAAAAATGTCTTTCTGGACGTCGGCGCGAAGAGCGAAGGCTATGCCGCCCGTGCTGAATTTGTTGACGAAAACGGCGAGACGACCGTCAAGGAAGGGGAGAAGATCAAGGTCTATTTCCTTTCCACGGTACATGGCGAAATGCAGTTCACCGTGAGCATTGGCGGCGGTTCTGCGGCCCAGGCCCATCTTGAGGAGGCCTATGCCGGCAGGATTCCGGTCAGTGGCCGGGTCGAAAAAGAGATCAAGGGGGGATTTCAGGTCAATCTTGCCGGCAAGGTCCGCGCCTTCTGCCCCTATTCGCAGATGGACCGGCGGAGAGTGGAGGATCCGGAGGCCCTGGTCGGGAAGGAGTTTTCCTTCCTGATCACCCAGTACGAGGAGAGCGGCCGGAACATCATCCTTTCCAGGCGCGAGCTTCTTGAAGAAGAGGGCCGCCGGCAGATGGACGAACTTCGGGAAACCCTTAAGGTCGGTTCCGTGGTCAGAGGGAAGATCACTTCCCTCCGGGAGTTCGGGGCCTTTGTCGATATCGGCGGGATTGAAGGACTGCTGCCGATATCCGAGATCGGCTGGGGGCGGGTCGAGGATATCAATTCCCGGCTGGAAGTCGGCCAGCAGGTCGAAGTGGCAGTCCTGAAGCTCGACTGGGACAACGAACGTTTCTCTTTCAGCCTCAAGGAAACCCTGCCGGACCCGTGGCAGAAAGCGGTCGGCAAATTCCCGGTGGGGACTTTTCACCGCGGCCGGGTTGACCGGCTGATGCCTTTCGGGGCGTTTGTCAATCTGGCAGAAGGGGTCGATGGACTGCTGCACATCTCCGGTCTGGCCGGCGGGCGCCGGATCAATCATCCCCGGGAAGTGGTGTCCGAAGGAGAGACTGTTGAGGTGCGTATTGATTCCGTCGATCAGGAGCAGCGCCGGATTTCGCTCACCCTGGCCGCGGCGGTCAAGGAGGTTGAAGAAGAGGCAAAAGAGGTGGAGGAAGTACGGGATTTCATCCGCAAAACCGACAGCCAGGCCTCAGGTTCCATGGGAACCCTTGGTGATCTGTTGAAAAAGAAGCTGAAATGAACGACAATCTTTTTCCCATGGTTCCTCCCCGGGAAAACGCGCCCTGTTGAGGCAACGAAACTCCGCCGGCGGCGGAGTTCGAACGCGCCGGGTACACGGTAAACCGCTTTGTCGGAAAGTTTATGGAAACTTCCGTCGGGCCGGTGCCGCAGGTGGGCAGCACTCTCGGCTGGGTCGACTCTCTTGGTCTCATCAGGGCGAGAATGGGGTTCTTCCGGGAGTCGTATCGGATTTCCCCGGGGCTTTACTGTGTCGGCGAACCGGATGCGAACTCTCCGGTTCTGGTGAGCGCCAATTACAAGCTTACTTTTGATACCCTGCGGGGGGCTCTTGCCGGGCAGAGCGTGTGGATTCTGGCCCTTGATACCAGAGGGGTCAATGTCTGGTGCGCGGCCGCGCATAACACCTTCGGCACCGCAGAGCTTGTCAACAGGGTTCGACTCACTCAGTTGGCGAAGCTCGTCACTCACCGGAAGCTGATTGTTCCCCAGCTCGGCGCGCCCGGTGTTTCGGCGGCGAAAGTCCTGAAAGGGTGCGGTTTTGAAGTCGTCTGGGGGCCGATCAGGGCAGCAGATATTCGCGGTTTTATCGCCGCAGGGCAGAAGGCCTCGCCGGAGATGCGCAAGGTCTCCTTTGCTCTGCCGGAAAGGATTGTTCTTTCGCCGGTGGAACTCACTCTTTCGATCAAACCCGCCCTTGTTGCTCTGGGGGTGATTTTTGTCCTGTCCGGGATCGGGCCGGATCTCTTTTCCCCGGCTGTTGCCTGGCAGCGTCTATGGCCGGCAGCGTTGTCTCTGTTGGCGGGTCTTTTAACCGGTGCGGTTCTGGTCCCCATCTTTCTGCCCTGGGTCCCGTTCAGGATGTTTTATCTGAAAGGGTTGCTGGCGGCTCTTCCTGTGGCAGCCGGGATCATTGCTCTTTTTGAGGCTGGGAATCCGGTCGAGGAGGCGGCGCTCTTTCTCCTGTGCCTTGTAGTATCTTCCTTTGCGGCCATGAACTATACCGGTGCGACACCGTATGCATCACCATCAGGAGTCGAGAAAGAAATGCGTTCCGCCATTCCGGTGCAGATTCTGATGATCCTTGGCGCGGCCGGGCTGTGGCTCACCGCGCCATTTCTGTGAACAGGGAATCTATGCAAGGTTTCAGGTATATTGAGGGAGTCGTTACCCTGCAGCTGACTGATAAGTTGTGCGTAGGCTGCGGGATGTGCGAAATCGTCTGCCCGCATACGGTGTTTGCGGTTTCCGGCGGCAAGGCGGCGCTTCTCGATCCAGACGGGTGCATGGAATGCGGCGCCTGCGCGAACAATTGCCCTACCGGGGCCCTGGCGGTGAACCCCGGTGTAGGCTGTGCCTCTTATATTATCCAGAAGTGGTGGATGAAAATTACCGGTAAAACCGGTGAGATCAAATGCTGTTGAGCGGGAGCATCAGTCCATCTTGATCAGCTCGCCGACCCCGACGATATCCTTGACAATCTTCTTCGGATTGCCGAAATAGTTCACATCGGCGACCCCGACAATACTCACATTCAGCTCTTCGGTGGCGTGGACATTGACCGTGCTGCTGCCGGCGAGATGGAGCGTAGCTTTTTCGGACTTCAGGAACTGGGCTGCCAGGTCGCCGGACCCGGAGATCTCGGCATCAAATTTTCCGGTATGGCCCGCCAGTTCGATGTCCCCGGCCCCTCCCTGTACCAGGGAGAAGCTCTGGTTATTAATCCCTGAAACCTTGATATTGTCGGAACCCGAGGAAGCCAGAGCCTGCAGGTTGGCAACCGAGATCTCAATGGTAATCTCATTTTCAGTGCAGATGGATTTCGCGGGATATATTAAAAGTCTGTTTCCCTGAGAAGACGTGGTAATCAGGGGCAGCAGGTTTTCATCGGCGGTGATTTTGACTTTCTGCTTTGCCTCACCGGCGGTGACGATTACGGTGAAGGCCCCGGAAAAATCGAGGATGTCGAACTTCGGCAGGTCCCGCTCCGTGCTTTTCATCTTGTTGTTCCCACGTTCGCACTCACTGTACACCTGTGAGGAGAAGGCAAAACAGTTCCCGGCCATCAGGCCGGCCAGCAGAAGAATAATGGCAGTCAGGAATGCGCCCGGTCTTTCGTTCTTCATTGTCATCTCCCTCGTACGATTGATGTTCAATTGGCATCATTTTTCATTGAGCTCATACTAGTAATTTTTCTGCTGTCTGACAATTTCAAAAATTACAATCCCGGCAGCGACTGATGCGTTCAGTGATTCAATCGTCCCGGACATGGGGATTTTGACCAGCTGGTCGCAGTTTTTTTTCACCAGCGGCCTGATCCCTTTGCCTTCGGAGCCGATGACCAGACAGCTCGGGCCGGTGAAGTCGGTCTCGTAGATGGTCTTGTCGGCATGGCCGTCTGCCCCGAAAATCCAGTAACCGGCGTCCTTTAAGGTCTGGAGGGAGGTTGCGAGGTTGGTCACCTGGCAGATCCTGATGTGGGACAGGGCGCCTGCCGCTACTTTGGCCACGGTCCCGGTTATGGTTGCGGAGCGGTCTTTGGGAATGAGCAATCCACCGCATCCGGCTGCGGCGGCGGAACGAATAATCGCTCCGAGATTATGCGGGTCCTGAATGGAGTCGAGGGCTACCAGAAAACCTGATGCGGGGAGATCTTCAAGGAGATCACCAAGCTCAGCAAACCGGAATTCATGCAGTCTGGCGACCACGCCCTGATGGTTCGGGTTCTCTTCGCCGGGGACGACGATTTTCGCGGTCTGGTGGATCCTGATCCGGTTTTTTGCCGCCAGTTCAGTCAGCTTGCGAATATTTTCCGATTTTCCCGGGGTCTGGATGGTGATTTCACTGACCATCTCCGGCCGGTCGCGAAGAAGCTCGGTCACCGGGTGGATTCCCCAGATCAGGGTGTGGTTTGCAGGAGGCATGGCGGCTGTTTCTCGTCGTTTATGGCAGAAAATGTCCGGAAAGATCTCTTCTGTTCCGGCTTCTCTCGGACAGGATGACGGCCCGGACCATCGTGACGGCTTCTTCCAGCGTGTCGTTGACAATGTAATGGTCGTAATTTCCGGCCTCGGCCATTTCCCGGTGGGCATTGGTGAGCCGGAGGCGGATGGTCTCTTCCGAGTCGGTGGCGCGGCCGGTCAGTCTTTTTTCCAGCTCGGCGAGGGACGGAGGGGCGATGAAAATCGACCGGGCGGAGAGGGTGCCGAGCGCTCTGACCTGTCTGGCTCCCTGGGTGTCGATGTCAAGGATCACATCCACCCCTGTGTCGAGCTGTTTCCTGACCGCCTCGATACTGGTGCCGTAAAGATTGCCATGAACTTCAGCCCATTCCAGAAAGGCGTTCCGGTCGCGGAGCCGGCAGAAGGTGTCGCGATCGACAAAATGATAGTCTTTGCCGTCGACCTCTCCCCTTCGCGGGGGCCTGGTGGTGTGGGAAACGGAAAAAGTGATGGCCGGCAAATCGGCGAGCACCCGTTTAAGAATAGTGGTCTTGCCGGCGCCTGAAGGAGCCGAGATGATAAACAGGCTGCCGCTCACGCTCTCATTCTCCTTCGGGGGCCGGGTCGTTGATGGTGGCCGGGGTGAATCGCTGGATGATGGTTTCGGGCTGGACCGAGGAGAGGATCACGTGGTTGCTGTCGAGAATGATGATGGATCTGGTCTTTCTCCCTTCGGTGACATCGATCAGCCTTTTCTGATCCCGGGCCTCCGAACGCAGTTTTTTCATCGGAGATGATTTCGGGTGGACGACCGCCACCACCCTCCCGGCGACGACGGAATTGCCAAAACCGATGTTGATTAACCGCTGGTCCATTGCAATGCTCCTTTTATTCCAGATTCTGAACCTGTTCCCGCATTTTTTCCAGTTCGTTTTTCAGCTCCACCGAAAGATGGGCGATTTCGGCGTTGGCGATCTTTGAGGCCATGGTATTGGTTTCCCGCAAAAATTCCTGGATCAGAAAATCGAGGCGGCGGCCGATCGGTTCATCGAGATCAAAAAACCCGGTGAACTGGTCAATATGGCTGCGAAGCCGGACCAGTTCCTCGGTAACGTCGAGTTTGTCCGCCATGATTGCGACTTCCTGGGCAAGACGGGCCGGATCAATCTCTAGCTTGTCCAGCAGGACCGCCAGTCGTTCCCTGAGGGTGGTTTCTTTTTCCCGGAGCAATTCCGGAACCATTTTTTCTACGGTATCGGCCGCCTTTGAGAAAGTAACAAGTCGATCGATAAGGTCTTTTCGAAGGTTTGCGCCTTCGTTCGCCCGCATGTCCTCGGCATTGGCAAGCGCCTCGCGCAGGGCCGGGCTGATGGCGGAGTCCCATATCCGGTCGAGGTCTTCGGTGGTGTCCTCGGGGACGATAAGGTCCCGGTTGGCAAGGAGGAGGGCGAGATCAACGTTTCCCTCAAGATGCAGCGCCGAAGAAATTTCATTCATGCACGTGAGATACTGTCTGGCGAGTTCGATGTCGGTTTTGAGGTGCATGGTTGCCGCGGCGGAACCGTTGCAGCTGATCGTGACTTCCACGTGCCCCCGGGAGTAGCAGGATTCAACCTCTTTTTTTATTTTCTCCTCCAGAGCACCATAATTTCTCGGAATTCTGATCTTGATGTCGCAGAATCGGTGGTTGACGGACTTGATCTCGGCAATCCAGGTCCGGTTTTCGTGGCAGCACTCGCCTCTGCCGAACGCGGTCATGCTCAAAGGTCTTTTCATGATAATGCTCCGGTAATTTCTTCGGGGGAGACGGTGGCCGTTCCCAGCTTGCCTACCACGATCCCGGCGGCCTGGTTTGCCAGAATCGACGCTTCGACAAATGTAAGCCCCGCCGCAAGGCCAAGGGCGAGGGTGGCGACCACCGTGTCGCCGGCGCCGGTGACGTCAAAGACTTCCCGGGCAACGGTGGGGATGATAAAGGGATCCCGGTCCTGTTCAAAAAGGGCCATGCCGGCCTCACCCCGGGTAATGAGAAGCGCGTGGGCCCGGGTTTTTTCGAAGATGAGGGAGGCAGCCCGGTTGAGATCCTCCTCGTTTCTGATCTCGATGCCGCTCATCAGTTCCGCTTCGTGATTGTTCGGGGTGAGAATGGTCGCGCCGGTGAATCTTTCGATATCCTTGGGTTTGGGGTCGACGATCACCGGGATAGTGGTCTGGAAAGAGAGCTTCTTCATCAGGTGGGACATCATTTCGCCATTGATCATGCCCTTGTTGTAGTCGGAAATCACCACCGCCTGAAACGAGGTCAGGTTCCGGTCGATGTATTCAAGAATCGCGGCGCTGATTTCTGAGGGAAAGGGGCCGGTCTTTTCCCGGTCGAAACGAACCACCTGCTGGTGCTGGGCGATGATCCTGGTTTTTTTGGTCGTCGGCCGGTCGGCCGACCTGATGACCCCATCGGTGGGGGAGTTGGTATTTTCCAGAAGTTCCAGAAGATGAGTGCCCATAATGTCCTTCCCGATCACCCCGCAAAGGGAGGCGTTACCCCCGAGGGCGTGTATATTGTTCAGGACGTTTGCGGCGCCGCCGAGCAGCAGGTTTTCATGGTTGACGTTGACCACTGGAACCGGGGCTTCCGGGGAGATTCTGCTCACCGAACCCCAGATAAAATGGTCGATGATGATGTCGCCGATCACCAGAATCTTCACTTTCGGGAATCTGGCAAGGGCTGCATTGAGTTTTTCGGTCGACAGGTTTTTCAAGATGATTCTTCCTTCACAGGTGGTTGTTTATGGTTTCCGCTGTTTTGTCGGCAAGCCCATCGATGTCGGCAAGGAACTTCGGGGGTGGATCAGGCACCGGGATGACCAGGTTTCTGCCGCCTTCCGGCGGGGACCAGCGCTCAAGAAATCTGGAATTCCGGTACCCGGCAAAAACCGTCACCGAGGGCGTGGATACGGCTGTGGCCAAATGCTGGCCGCTTGAATCATATCCGAGATAGCAATCGGCCCCGGCGATCAGGGCGGCCAGGGAGCCGAGGGAAGTGCAGGCTCCGATTATCCCGTGTTTGAATTCCGGGTTAAAACCGGCCATCTCCCGGTCATTGGTGCGGGCGATGGCGTACCCGGCATGAGACGCCTTGGCCAGCAGTTTTTCCGTCCTGCTTTTTTCCTCTGAACCACAGCCCATGTCAAGGATAATTATGCAATTTTCTCTGGTCAGAAGGCGGTCCAGTATTCTTTCTTCAAACGGGTCAGCGACCTGCTTTCTTTCATCACCGCCGACCCCGAAATTGGCGATCAGAATATGCTTGCACCCGTTATTTCTCAGCGTGGCGAGAAAAGAATCGGCCGCGGATATCTTCTCGCGACCGGGTGACACGGCTGGGGAAAGGTGGGGTCCTTTTCCCAGCAGCAGATCGAGCCACTGATTGGTGATTGCCGAAAGTGATCCTTTCCGGCTTCCGGATTTCATGGAACGGGAAGGGAAATGGCAGGTCCTGAACTCGGCGCTCAGCGGGACCAGTCCCAACTGGCTCAGACGGGAATCGGGGTCGAAAATCATCGCTTCATCCGGACCGAGTCCGGAGGTGATGTTCCTTACACTTTCAATCAGGCGCGGCCAGAAAAGAATACGATCCATCAGGCTCCCGTGTCTTCTGACTTCAAACAGATGATGGTTGATCCTCGGGATGGCGGAGAATATTTCGCCAAGGTGGCCGGGACCGATGAGGGTGATTTCTGCCTCTGGGAAAAATGCAAGTAGCCTGCGGGCCAGAATCGAAGTGATGACAATGTCGGCGCCGGCGGATACCCTGGAAGGAATCACAATTCGCCGGACGGTCTTTTGCAAGCGGGCGGGAATGAAGGCCGGAGGGGTTATCTTCTGCCATCTTTGCAGCAGGTCATTTCCGCTATGAAGCCCTATCTCATTGAGAAGGCGGTCCATGGTCCCGTTCGGGGAAATTCTTCTGGTAAAGCTTATCAGATGGGCCAGCGCCCGGTTGGCGTTCCGGGTCCCTGAATCAGAAAAATCGTCACAGAAGCCCTCAATGAGATTGCGGTACAGGCTGGTCACGGCAGTTTCCGAGACGGTCCGGCTGTCTGCGATCGCCAAGGTGCAAAGCAGATCAAGGAAAACCGGCTCTCCCGGTCTGTCGTAAGTGGTAGACGCGAGGTATGCCTGTGCCGCCTGATTTGCCAGGCGGCTCGGTGAAACCGGCAGAGAGCCTCCTGCGGTAAGATTTTGCAGGACCTGTCCGGCCTCCTGGATATCGAGAGAATCAGGTGTATTCAAGTTTGCGGGCCCGGGAAAATGAGTAAAAAAGTATTATAGACTCCAGGGGATGTCCGGGCAAGAGGATTCCTGATGTGCAGGCAGATGGCGGGGATTCATGATGAAAAAAAAGCCGGACGGTAAACAGCAACCGGCCGGCCTGAACATGCATAGCGAAACATATTCCCCGCAGCATGCTGCGGGGTTAGTGAGCGAATCTGATGTAAGTAACCTTCCATCCGGAGATTCCCCGTGGCTCGTCGTCGCACTCCGTTTGCTTATCTGCCGCGGGGAGCTTCAATTCGCTAGAGCCCATTCGAAGGCTGTCAGGAGATCTCCTCCAGATCAAAGCTGGGCAAAGCAGGGGATTTATTTTTCTTCAATCTGCAGCAGCGCACCATCATCGATGGTTACCATGGCGTCCAGATAGCGGTTTTTCACCCCGTCCCGTTTGAGGATGTTATGGGCCATTTCCGCTCTGGTTCCGGTGTTGCAGAACAGGATGAGCTCCTTGCTGCTGCCCATGAGGGCAACCCGCTCGGAGATGACATCAACCGGAATGTTCAAGGTGCCTTTCAGCTTGTTTTCCGCGAATTCATCCGGATTTCTGACATCAACCAGAATGACATCCGGAGACATTCCCGCCGCCGCCTTTTTGAACTCTTCGATGGAGATGGTCCCTTCTTTCGGCTTCGGCACATAGTGGATGGTTTTTCCGGTCGGGCCGGTGGCGACCTGATGGCCAAGAGCTTTCCACCCTGAGAAACTGAGCGGCAGGACTCTGATGCCGGTATATCCCCACGAAACCAGCTGTTCAGCGCCATTCTTGCTGCCGGGTCCATACAGGATGATCGGGGCGTTTTTCCGGGCCGGGAAAAGGTCCCTGCTCTTTTCGAGATCCGCCAGGGGAATGTTGACGGCGCCGTTGATGTGACCGGAGACAACCTCGGCGGCAGGGCGGAGATCGATCAGGACATGGGGAATATCCTTTTCAATGGCCATCCGCAGCCAGTCTGCGGAGACCATGCTGTATTCGCTCTTTGACCATTCCGGGAAGCCGCCGGCAAAGATCTTTACATCGGTGAACCCCAGGGCCTTTGTTCCCAGCGCGGCAGTCGGGGAGAGGCAGCCTCCGACGCCATAGTAGATAATGGGGGTTGTGCGGTCTTCGGGCAGGTTTTTCTTGAACTTGTCAAAGGCCGGGGCAGGCATCATCATCGCCCCGGGAATATGCCCCATGCTGTACACCTCCGGCGGCCGCACGTCATAGACCTTGGCATTCTGATTTTTACGGAGCTTATTGAATTCATCCTTGGTGATGAAATCCTCCTTGCTCAGCGCCTCGACCTTCATGATGTCGAAACGGATGATTTCCGTGGCGATCTTCTGCCCGTCCTTTTCGACAAAATTGATCTGGAAACCTTTATTCACATAGTTTCGGATATCGGCAAAGTCGTTGACGTATTTCACTTTCGTATCATCGGTGAATCTGACCACCTCCTTGTGGGACATGAAATCCATCTGCAGGGTTTTTGATTTCAGGGCGATGCTCTCCAGGAAGCCCATCATCACACCGGGCGCTGGTTGGTGGCAGGAGCCGCAGAGTTTGGCCATCGGCACTTTCGGTTCCTCTTCGGCGAAGGCGGTCTGGGCAATGATCAGTGTGGAGGCAAGTAGGAGTGTCAGGATCGCGGTCCTTCTCATTTTGTTCACCCGTAGATTTATTTAATGGGGGGGGTAAAAACCGGCCGGCCGTTTCTGATGCAAACGGCCGGCCGTAAGGCACATCGATTATAACGTAAAACATTTTTCAAGAAGAATAAATCTTATACATTGCCACATTCTGAAAAATGGGCGGCGCTTATTCCCCTATTTCACACTTGCCATCCTCGCAGGTGACATCGGCGACCAGAAATTTCGCATTGAGTTTTGCGCTTTTCAGGGTCTCAAAAGCCATCTCCGCTCTGGCCCCGGTTGAGCAGTGGATCAGAATGGTTTTGTCCTTCGGCAATTCGCCGATTCTCTTTTCGAGTGCGTCCAGCGGGATATTGATCGAGCCGGGGAACATTCCGCCGCCGGTTTCATCGGGCCCCCTGACGTCAAGGATCACACTGGCGCTGTCTGTTCCCGAAACCGCCTTTTCGAAATCGGCTACGCTGACTTCATCCTTGCCGAGTTTACGGACCCAGTTGATTTCTGTTGCTGCGGGGCCCGTGGCAAGCTCTTTGCCGTCTGCCTGCCAGCCGCCGAGACCATCGGTCATCAGCGCGACCGACTTGAACCCCCAGCCCTTGATGATCTTTCTCGCCTTCAGCGGATCATCGCCGTCTCCGCACAGGACAATGGGCGCCGACTTGTTGGCGGGGAAGTCTTCTTCGGCGTCAGCCAGCGCCGCCATGGGGATGTTCACTGCTCTCGGGATATGGCCTGCAGCAACTTCCGCCTCTTTTCTGAGGTCAACGAGAACGATGTTGCCCGTTTCCACGAACTTGTTGTTCACGACCAGGGGGTTGCCCGCTTTCTGCCAGCCCGGGGTTCCGACAAGCATTACTTTCACGTTTTTGAAGCCGAGTTTAACTGCCATACTGGCAGTTTGAGGACTCATGCCTCAGGTGACCCCTCCGCAGTAGAAGATGAGCTGGATGTCTTTATTGTCCATCGGCATCAGTTCCCCGCCTTTCTCCTCCATCATCTTGACCGGGATGGAATGAGCGGTCGGGATGTGTCCATTGGCATAGGCGCCGGCAGGTCTGGCATCGATAAGCATGTAATTGCCTTTCTTCGGTCCCATGGCAACAAGCTCGGCAAGTCCTTCAGGCTGGATTTCTCCTACACCCTCCGGGGCTGTGGCAAGCTTTGGTTTGATCACGGTTGCGATTCTGTCATCGCCGACCTTGTTGAATTTGACGATGGCCGCTTCACCTTTTTCGGCAAATTCCATGCCTTTGGTGGCGTCATCAAATTTCACCGTCACCGGTCCTTTCTTGGTTTCAATGGTAATGCTTTTCGCTTTCTTGGAGACGCCCAGCACCTTGCCCTTGAGGACGTTGTCCTCTTTGGCCGCGACGGCGGGTTTGGCGTCACCACCTTCCGCACTGCTTAAGGCTGGCACTCCGGTAGTGAGCATGACCGCCATGACCAGCAGCGGTATTCTCAGCAGGATTTTTTTGTTGAGCATGGATTTTCCTCCTTCTGGTGAATGTTTATGAAGTAGCCTTCGTTTTGAAATATCAATTATTGCCCGTCGTTTTCCAGCGCCCGGTCCAGACATTTCATCAATTCATCCGACTCAAATGGGGAGTGGAGAATCGAGGTGCAGCCGTTTTCTCTGAGGCTCACGATGTCCTGTTCACTGCCATAGGGGATGATGGCCATCACCGGGACCGGCCGGTAATTTCTGCGGAGCAGTGACATCACCTTCTTCCCGTCGAGACCGGACTTCTGCAGACAGGAGATGACCGCATCGATGTTTGTTCCCGCGCCGGGATTATAGCTCATGCTCTTCATGATCAAGGCGGCATCATCGCCTGCGATCACCTGATAATCAGCCTGTCTGAGCATCAGGGTGAGCACCCTCTCCAGGCCGTTATCATCAACCAGCAGCAGAATGTTCTTCTTTTTCATGACATCGTGATAAGCAATGTATGTGCCGGGTGGTGTGTTTTAGACATAACATATTGAAATTAAAGAGTATTTGTAAAAAGTGGCGGCGGATTTCGCAGCGGAGGGGTGCAAATTAATTTGCCGGTCGGGGTTCTCCCGGTTGAGGCGCCGGATGGCAGGGATGCGGGGCAGGTGTCACATTGTGGAATGAAAAGTATCTTGCACCTCTTTGCCTTCATTTGCGGCAGGTTGCAACCCCACATTTTAAACCTCAACTTTCTGAGTTTGGATAATCTTCCGATAATAAAAGGGTTTTGGCGATTTGTTCGAGCCTTTGTTCCACAAGAAGCCAGAAGCCAGGAGTCAGAAGCCAGGAGAAAAGCTTTAAAATCAGTCATTCTGGCTCCTGGC
>JAHJIQ010000001.1 GCA_018823285.1 Pseudomonadota bacterium | reverse complement strand
GAAAAGGCGCGGGAGACCGTGGCTTATTTCGACAAAATCGACCCTTCCGAACGGTCGATCATGCGCCATCTCTATTCGGTTTCCGGCGGCACCGTCGCCCGGGGCGGACCGGCGGGTGGCGGCTCGGCATCGGCCCCGCATCTGGCAAGCATCGTCATGCTGCTGACCCCTTCGGAGACGCGACAGATCACTTCCAGCGAAATCAGCCGCCACTGGCGGAAACTGGCGGGTGAGATCGCCGGAGTCGACCTGATTTCCTTTGAATCGAATCTGGTCCATATGGGGGCCAACGTCGATGTGAGCTTCGCCCATGGGGATTACGGGGTGCTGGAGACCGCCGCCAACCGCCTGAAAGAGGTGCTGGCAGGGTATCCCGGCGCCGAAGATATCGCCGACAGCTACCCCACCGGCAAAAAGGAGTTGAAAATGACCCTGACCACCCAGGCCCGGACCCTGGGGATCACCCAGGAAGAGCTGGCCCGTCAGGTGCGGGGCGCCTTCTATGGCGCCGAAGCGCTGCGGCTGCAGCGGGGGCGGAACGAGGTCAAGGTCATGGTCCGTTATCCGGAGGAAGACCGGAAGAGCCTGAAGGATCTTGAAAACATGCGGATCCGGACCCCGGCCGGCGGCGAGATCCCGCTGCGCCAGGCGGCCAATCTGGAGGCGGGACGGGGGTACAGCGTGATCAACCGGACCGACCGCAAGCGGGTCATCAATGTCACCGCCGGTATCGACAACAAGGTGGCCAACGCCGAAGAGATCCTCAGCGATCTGAAAACCGGCACCCTGACCGAACTCACGGCCGATTATCCCGGCCTGACCTACGATCTGGAAGGGGAGGCGAAAGAACGGAAAGACTCGATGCAGTCGATGGGCAGGGGTTTTATCCTTGCTCTGTTTGTGATGTATGCGCTTCTCGCCATTCCGTTCAAGAGCTACAGCCAGCCGCTCCTGATCATGACCGCCATCCCCTTCGGGATTGTCGGCGCCATCCTGGGCCACCTGTTGACCGGCTACGACCTGAGCATTTTAAGCCTCTTCGGGATCGTCGCCCTTTCCGGGGTGGTGGTCAACGACTCGCTCTTGATGATCGACCGGATCAACCAGAGCAGGGCGGAGGGGGAAGAGGTCCATGAGGCGATCCTTTTGGCCGGGCAGCGCCGTTTCCGGCCGATTCTCCTGACCTCGCTGACCACCTTCTTCGGTCTCGCGCCGATGATCATGGAAACGAGCACCCAGGCCCAGTTCCTGATCCCGATGGCGATCAGCCTCGCCTTCGGAATTCTCTTTGCCACCGGCATCACCCTGCTGCTGATCCCGACCATCTACTACGTGCTGGAGGATATCAGGAACCTGTTCAGCATGAAACCGGTACACGAGAGGCATGGAGCAGGAAGCGATTAAATAAATGGTGCTGTCCGTACGTCTCGTGGTTTTTTACGAGACGGACAAAGTTGAGTCTCATCAAGAATCGTCTGGCGGTGTGCGAGATGCCGGAGAGGAAACCGGGAAAACTTTGTTCGATTAGACCCTGGGAGAGACGCCTGTGGCCGACGGAGTTTCAGTGGTAAAAAGTGCTTCAGGGAAAAGGCCCAGTTTTTGGATTATCCGGAAAGAAGTAGCTTTCTGATGAAGGTAGCGATTCCGGCAGGAAGGAACTCCCCGTCTGAACGACGATACGGTTGCGGCGTTTGCAGGGCATACTGCAGCCACGCCCTGCGGTGCCTCTGTTCCTCGGTGAACTGTTCGGTTTGCTGTTCACCAACGGCGGGATTTTTTTTCGCCATCGCTACCCCTGGGCGCATTCTACGCAGAGAGTCGTTTCGGGCAGGAGTTTCAATCTGGCGATCCTGATCGGATCGCCACACTCTCTGCAGTTGCCGAAGTTTTTACTGTCTGCTCTGCTCAGGGCCTGATCCAGCATGATCAGCCTGTTTTTCGCGTCTTTCAATTTCGCTTCGCTGATCCCCCTGGCGGAGATCGCTTCCATCCTGGTCAGGCGGCCGATGGCGTTATCCGGTTCGACCGGCCGGGCAAGATCCTGAAGAGCGAGGATGTCTTTTTTCACCTTGACGATTTCGGTCATCATCCGGGTCCGAAGTTCGTCGCGATCAGCCTGGTCCATTTTCCGCTTCCAAGATGAGATGGTCTATCGTAATCCCGGCCTTTTCCCGCGGCCCCGGTCATCATCTCTCTCTTGCCGGTCGTCATCGTCTTCTTTTCCGCGACGTTTGTCTTTTTTATCTTTCCTGCCCTTCCGGTCTTCCTTCCATTCGTCCCGGTCATCGCGGCGATCGCGCCGTTTTTCGACATCTTCTTTCCGCTCTTTCCGGTCGTCCTTCCGATCCTGCCGCTCTTCGACCCGCTCTTTTTTCCGGTCCTGTTTATCCTCCCACCTCTCCCGCTGTTCCTGGTGTTTTTCTTTACGCAGACCGGGCGGGAATTTTGTTCTGGTGCGCTGGTGGTAGATATATGGCCGTGGTCCGTCGAGGTCGATATCGACCCTGCTGTTGATGTCGATGTGGATATGGGGAGGCAGAATCGGCGCGGACAGCCAGACGCCGCCGTCTTCATAGAAGTAGATCCTCTCCACCGGGCTGAAATAGACCTGGGCGCCCGGGAAATAGTGATAGCGATGAAGCCTGTTGATCACCTTTCCCGGATGGGGCGGCAGCGGGGGATGAGGCGGCAGGCAGCCGGTGGTGAGCAGTAACAACGAAATGAGGACGGTATAACGAGCCATTCTTGAAGTGTTCATAAGACCCTCTCAACGATGTGATTGCAATATGTTTCGCCTGGAGCGAAAACTATGATGGTTTTTTGATTCGTGTTTATTGTGGAAACGTTTTTTTCATCTCGGTGATCTCTTTCCGGTAATCCGGCTTGCCGAAAATTGCCGAACCGGCCACAAAGATATTGGCACCCGCTTCAACGAGCGAGCCGATGTTGGCCGGGGTGACCCCGCCGTCGATTTCAATCCCGGTTTGCAGGCTGCGGGCATCGATCATCTGTTTCAGGCGGCGGGTTTTTTCCAGGGCTGAATCGATAAAAGACTGGCCGCCGAAGCCGGGATTGACGCTCATCAGCATCACCAGGTCCAGATCGTCGAGAATCCATTCAAGGCTTTCCAGCGGAGTGGCGGGATTCAAGACCACGCCGGCCTTTTTGCCGAGTTCCTTGATCCGGGAGACGGTCCGGTGCAGATGGTAGCCGGTCTCCGGATGGACGGTGATCCAATCTGCTCCGGCGTGAGCGAATTCGTCCAGATAGGCATCGGCGTTCTCGATCATCAGATGGACATCCAGGGGACGGTCGGTGATCCGGCGGACGGCTTTGACCACCAGCGGGCCGATCGTGATATTGGGGACGAAATGGCCGTCCATCACATCGATGTGGATCACATCGGCGCCGGCGGCAACGACGTTGTTGATATCTTCACCGAGGCGGGCGAAATCGGCTGAAAGTATCGATGGGGCGATCATATAATTCTGCATCGGTCAGTTCTCCGTTTGTTTTTCCTGTTCACCCTCTTCTTCCGGCGGAAGATCAGGTGGAACGCTTACTGAAATATCGGGCGGGGCCAAGTTAGGCGTAGGGGTGGCCGGGGAAGGAATTTCCGGGGTAACGGCCGGGGTCTGTTCCTTTTCCGGTTTATCGACGGGGGGCGGCGGTTCGGCTCCCACCGTTACCATCACATAATGGTCGGGCAGGATATACTTTCGGGCAACCGCCATGACCTGTTCGGCAGTGACCTCTTCAATTGCCTCGATATAGCGGGTGCCGAAATCAAGACCCATCCGGTAGGTTTCATTCAAGCCGAGATCCATGGCTTGGGCGCCGTGGGTCTGCAGGCTGAGCTCATACTGGCTGATCAGCATGTTCTTGGCCTTGACAAGCTCCGCTTCGGAGACGGGTTCCTGTCTGGTCTTGTAAAGCTCCTTCCAGATCTCCTCGACCACCTGATCTTTATTCGCGGGGCTGGTGCCGATGTAGATCCCGAAGGAGCCGGTATCGGTGCCCAGCAGATTGAAGGAAGAGAGGCTGTAGGCGAGGCTTTTTTTGTCGCGCAGTTCGGTGAACAGCCGTCCGCTCTGTCCGCTCAGGACCGTATCAAGCACCTCGAGCGGATAGCGGTCGGTTCCGGACATGGTGGTGCCGAGAAAACCGATCACGATATGGAGCTGCTCCTTTTCCCTGACCACTTTCACCAGATCCGGCCTGATCGGCGGCTCGGGCGGCAGCTTGATCTCCTCAACGGAGCCGACAGAGGCGGGTGCGCTGTCTTTCGGCTGCCAGTTACCAAACAGTTTTTCCACCAGATCGCGGACCGCATCAGCTTTGACTGCGCCGGCTACCGCCAGGACCATCTGGTCGGGCCGGGCATGTTTTTCATAGATTTTGCGGAGTGCCTCTACCGTGAAGCCGGTGATCGCCGCCTCGCTGCCGGCGGTGTTCAGGCCATAGGGGTGCCCCTGAAACAGGGCCTGATTGAAATGGAGAAAGGCGACCGAGGGTAGTGAATCCTGCTGCTGCTTCAGGATGGCGAGGAGCTCCGGGCGAACTTTCTCCGCTTCCTCGGGGTTGAAGGCGGGTTTCCTGATCACCTCGCGAAACAGCTCCAGACCCGGTTCAAGGAAACGGGCGAGAAAATCACCTTTCAGCCCGAAGGTGTTTTTGCCGTTGAAACCGTTGATGCTGCCGGCCATGTCGGCAATTTTTAAGGAGAGTTCCCGGTAGGAAAGGTCGGTTGTGCCTTTGGGAAGCAGTTCGCTGATAAAGGCGAACGCGCCGTTTGTTGCTTCGGTTTCGCTCTTCAGGCCGCCTGGAAAAACGGCCCGGAAGGCCACGGTTTCAACCCGGGGATCTTCCCGCACCAGGAGCCGGATGCCGTTCGGCAGATGATATCGGAATACCCCTGGCAGAAAGGAGTTGCTGACCAGTGAACTGGGAATGCCGTGCCGGGCAAGGTTCTCTGCCCGGTCGCTGATTCCGGCCAGGGTTTCCGGGTCGAGAGCGAGTGACGCATCGGCCGGGATGATGAGGCCTGCGGTCAGCCGTTCTTTCCGGAAATATGTATTTGCCACCCGCATCACGTCTTCGCGGGTCACCGCCCGGACCTGGGAGAGATATTCATCTTCCCGGGGGTCATCAGCCAGAAATTCAAATGAGCCGATGATTCTTGCCTGGCCCTCAACCTGTTCCAGGCCGAAGACAAACTCGCTTTCAAGGTTTCTTTTCACCTTGGCCAGCTCCTCTTCGCCGACCGGGATGTATTTGAGCCGGAAAATCTCCTCCAGTGCCGCCTCGATGGCTTTCGCTGATTTTTCATCATCCAGGGTGGCAAAAACCTCGAACAGGCCGGGGTTTCGCGGGGTAAAGGAGCTTGCCCCGATCTGGTAGACCAGCCCCTTTTCATTGCGTAATATATGGTAGAGCCGTGAGGTTTCACCGTGACCCAACAGCCCGGCAACCACATCAAGGACCGGGGTATCCGGGTCTTTAAAGGCGGCGGTGGGGAACGACATGGCCAGGTTGGCCTGTTTGATATCGTCGTTTATGGTAAAGAATTCAACCTGCCGGCGGACGGGTTCGGTCGGCAGTTCCGGGTGCTGATAACCGCCCCCGGCAATACCACCCAGCAGTTCCCGGGCTTTCGCTTCCACCTGGCTGAAACGGACGTCACCGGTCACCACCACCGTGAAGTTTTCGGGATGGTAATGCTTGCCGACGTACCTTAAAATATCCTCCCGGGTAAAAGAGGACACGCTCTCCCTGGTGCCGATGATCGGCAGGCCGTACGGATGGGTCCCGTAGGATTTTTTCATCAGCTCCTCAAAGAGCTTTACCCTGGGCCGGTCTTCCCGCATGGCGATTTCTTCCAGAACCACCTTCTTTTCGCGTTCCAGCTCGTCGGGATCATAGATGGAGTTGAGGACCGCGTCGGTCAGGACTTCAAGGGCCAGGTCCCAGTGGCGGGCGGAAAGAGTCGCGTGATAGACCGTGTACTCATAGTAGGTATAGGCGTTGATCCGGCCGCCGACCTCCTCGATGGCCCGGGCGACGCCGCCCGTCTGCCGGGTCGGGGTGCCCTTGAAGATCATATGTTCGATCAGGTGGGTGATGCCGCCTTCATCGGCCTCTTCATAAACACTGCCGGTCTTGACCCAGATCTGCACCGAAGCGGCCTTGATGCCCGGGGATTCCTTGACCAGCACCGTGAGCCCGTTGTCGAGGGTTGATTTGAAAAGATCCGGGGCGAGCTGGGCGGCTCTGCTGTGTGCTGGGGCTATTGTCATGGCGATAAGTGTAATCAGAAAGACCTGGCATAAAGCCTTGAATTTCATCAGGGTCCTCTCCTCTCCAAAGTAAGTGATTTAACAGAAAGTGTCTTGCGGTGACTCCTGATCAACTTAACAAATCATCGCTGATAAGTCAGTCAAAATGGTGGGATGTCTGCAGGAAGGTGTCGTGGTAACGGTCGTCAGACGGAGCCGGAACCTTTCGGTTTGAGCACAAAGAGAAGGATGCCGCCGCCGATCATGATCAGGCTCAGCAACTGGCCCATGGTAACCAGACCGAACAGGATCCCGAGCTGGACATCGGGCTCCCGGAACAGTTCAACAACCACGCGGCTGAGGCCGTAACCGACCAGAAAGGTCGCCAGGATGGTTCCGCGGGGCCAGTTGTGGCGATAGTAGGGGATGCGCAGGGTCCAGAGCAGGAGGAAGAGGAACACTCCTTCGAGCAGACATTCGTAGAGCTGGGACGGATGTCGGGGAACCGCCCCGCCGGCGGGGAAAATCATCGCCCAGGGGACGTCGGTGACCCGGCCGAACAGTTCGCCGTTGATGAAATTGCCGATCCTCCCCAGGCCGAGTCCGATGGGGATGGTCATGGTATAGGCATCGGTGGTCCGTAAAAAATCAAGGTCGTGTTTCCGGCAATAGAGCCAGCCGGCGATGAGCAGTCCGATCAGGGCGCCGTGAAAAGACATGCCGCCCAACCAGACGGCGGGAATTTCGGCGGGCTGCTGCAGATAGTAGGAAAAGTTGTAGAAGAGGACATAGCCAAGCCGTGCGCCGAGGATCAGGCCGATGATCAGGGTGAAATTCAGATTCTCATAATGCTCGGCGAGCTTTTTCAACCGGTATTTCCGGCACTGGTAGCTGACCAGAATATGGACTGCGGTAAAACCGAGGACGTACATCAGGCCATACCAGCGGACCTTGAGCGGGCCGAGGGCGAAAAAAACCGGGTCGATCTGAGGGTAGGGGATCATCTGATTTATTGCCTGACGGATTCGCGCAGGGCCTTGCCGCTGTCTTCCAATGCCTTGCCGCCCTTCTCAAGGACTTTGTTACCGGTATCCTTGAGTCTGCTCTGGATGGTCGGATTGTGAAAAGGATTGCTGAAGGGAGTCTGCCCCTTGCCGATATTCACCCCAACCCAGAGCCCGACAAGCAGGCCGAGCAGGATGCCGGTGATCAGGTTTTTGATGTCCTTGATAAAGAAAATCCCCATGGGGTTACCTCCGGTAGGTGTGTATTGTTCAGGAACTCGACATTAATCGCACCGGCGGCAAGTGTCAACTCTCCGGCTGGTTATCATCTTGGTCAGTCAGGGGAGAATTCGCCGGAAAGAGTGTCGGGGGGCTTGCATATTTTGCCGGTTATGGCATTGTTGTCGAATCCATATTCCTGAAAATGCGAGGAAAGAAAATGAATCGGCAAAAAATGGAAGAATTCCTGGAGATCTTTCCCTCTTTCCGACAGGCCCAGGCCGGGATGGTTGAAAAAATCTTTGAGTCAGCCGTGGGGCACCGGTTTGATTCGAACAGCCAGATCTACAAGCATGGCGACACCTGTTCGCACATTGCCCTGATTCTGGCAGGTGAGATCAGGGTCTACAAATTGTCTCCGGGTGGCAGGGAGATCACCCTCTATGAAATCGGGCCGGGAGACACCTGTATCTTGAACGCCTCCTGCATTCTCTCCGCGAGTGATTATCCGGCCAACGCCGAAACCTTGAGTGATTGCGAAGTTCTCCTGCTGCCGGCAGCTCTTTTCAGGGAGCTGATTGCCGGACATGAGGTCATGAGAAAATTTGTCTTCACCATGTTGAACCAGAGGCTGGTGACGGTCATGAACCTGGTTGAAGAGGTCGCTTTCGGTCGAATGGCGGAAAGGCTGGCCGATTATATCGTTGAAAAATCAGAAGATGACCGTCTTTCCGTAACCCATCAGGTTATTGCCAATGATCTTGGCACCTCAAGAGAAGTGATCAGCCGGTTGCTGAAAGATCTGGAGCACCGGGGCAAGATTTCCCTCTCGCGAAACCTGATCACCATCACCGGTTCTCTGTGACAATCGTCCTGTTCGAGTGTGACACCGGTTACATACCGTCTCTGCAGGAACATGTATTCTGTCTCCTACGCTGTTCATTCACTGATCATGTCAGCAAGTATTTAAAAAAGGAGACAGATTATGAAAAAGAACGTTGGAAATATTGACAGATTGATCCGGATAAGTGTCGGGATCGGGATTTTCTCCATGGCCTTTGTCGGGCCGGGGACCTTATTGGCGTTAATCGGCCTGGCTCCTCTTCTCACCGGGATTATCGGCTGGTGCCCACCTTACGCGTTGCTTGGAATTTCAACCTGCGGCACAGGTAAAACCAGTTGCTGTTCCAGTTGAGAACAAGAAACATAAAAATGTGAAAAGGCAGGCCATTCGGTCTGCCTTTTTTTGTAAATAAAAACGTCAATGTTCAGGACGGATAAAGAACAGAAGCCACAGGCGGTGGGACGAGAGCTGCACCGGTGCCGTGGCGGCTTTTTTCTCCGCCCCGGAGGATGGTGATAACTGCGGCGAGGAGCAGGAAAAGGAAAAGAATGATGAGCAGCAGGTCTTCCTTTTTCATCGGCGAGGAGTGACGGGCTAAAAAATTTCTTTGGTCAGCAGTTTTTTGAGCCTGGTGAATATTTTCTTTGAAGTGCTTAAAGAGCTGATGGAATGGGTCTCCCTGACCCGGTTTTCTTCATCCTTGGCGATGTGCTTTTCAAGATCGTGGGGCATTTCTTTGCCGGTCTGCTTGCACATGGTCGCCATCAGGTGGGTGTACGCGTTGAGGCGGCTTGAGGTTTTGCGTAAATTTTCGGTCTGAAACTTGGCAAAGCCGATGAGAATCTTGATCCCGATTGCCGGATGTTTTTCAAGAATAAGCCGGAAACCGTTCTGGGCCAGGACCGCCAGTTCTACATGGTTTCTGGCTTTTACCGTCGCCGATCTTCTGGACCGGTCGATAAGCGACATCTCACCGATCGCGTACCCTTGCGAAACGCTGGTAATGACAATTTCGGCCCCGGTGATTGACTGTTTCATGATATCGACGGTCCCTTCCACCACGAAACTGACAAAGGTCCCCATCTCGCCTTCCTTGAAAAGGTATTCGCCGGGCTCAAGCTGGTAGAGACTCATGAAATTGATCAGGACCGACATTTCGTCCGGTTCCAGGCTGTCGAAAAAGGGTATTTTTTCAAGAGCGCTGACGAGTGCGGCTTTATTTTTCCAGAGATTCAGTTTCTGCTGATCGGCCATTTCTTCCCCTTATAACTCCAAAATACGTATATCCCGGCTCCACTTTGGATATTTAAAACGA
The DNA here is from genome assembly GCA_018823285.1 of Pseudomonadota bacterium. NCBI lineage: Bacteria > Pseudomonadati > Pseudomonadota > Pseudomonadota bacterium. The sequence continues at coordinate 15,287 of JAHJIQ010000001.1, read as the reverse complement.
CGCTATCATAACACATGTTGCAAAAGTTCTGAAGATTGAAAGTGGTCCGGGAAGAATTCGGGCAATCAGCCGCCGGGGCCAGGTGTGACAGGGTCAGGAAAGTGTATTGACCAGGGCCATGAAATTTTCGAGTTTTCCCGCCCGGAGCAATTTTCTGACCGGCCGGGAAAGGTCGTCGTCTTCCCGCAGCAAATTGACGACGGTTTTGATTTTGTTCAGGACCTGGGCGTCACCCTGGAAGATATGATGATATCGGGATGCGAGTTCCTGCAGATAGTAGCGCAGTTCACCGATTCGCTCGGACATCTCCGGGATTTCCGGCGCCAGGCCCCGCAGCCTCTGGAAGAGCATCGGGTCGCGGATGGCGCCTCGGCCGAGCATCAGCCCGGCAGCTCCGGTCTGTTCCAGAAGGCGCTTTCCCTCTGCCGCGGTGACCACATCACCATTGGCAATGACCGGCAGCGAGGTGCTTTCGACGATTCTGGCGGTGATTTCGTGGTCGGCCCGGCCGCGGAATTTCTGCAGGACGGTCCGGGGGTGGATAATCAGAAAATCGACCCTGCACTCTTCGAAAATCGGCAGCAGGGAGAAGATCTGCTCCGGATCGTCGTAGCCGGAGCGCACCTTCACCGAGAAGGTGCCGGCGCAGCGATTTCTGATCGCCAGCAGTTTTTCCGCGAGACCTTCAGGGTTCTTGAGCAATGCGCCGCCGGCCGAACCGGCGTTCATCCTGCCATAGGGGCAGCCGAGATTGATGTTGAGGTGCGTAGCACCGGCCTGCCGGGCTGATTCTGCCGCCAGCCCGAGACTGTCAGCGCTGTTGCCGATCAGTTGGACAACCAGGGGTGTCCGGGCGAAGGCGCTGCCCGCTTCCAGCCGGTCAACTTCGGAAATGACCCTGCGGGCACCGGTCGGCCTGACCCGCACGAATTCAGTGAAAACCACATCGGGGTTGACCCATTCGATGAACAGGGAGCGCAGCGCCCGATTGGTCAGGCCCTGCATCGGAGCGAGCATCAGAGGAGTGGTGCCCGGTTGCCAGGGCAGGCTGGGGCTCATTGCAGATGGAGCCCCTGAATTGTGTAGTAGGTGCCTTTGCCGCTGCCGTGCTGGACCAGATATTTTTCGCCGACAAGCTTGCGAAGCCTGATTTTCAAAGTGTTTCGGTTGACCCCGGTGGATTCCATGATTCGGGAGATGGTTGAGCGGCCATGTTCCTGGACCACCCGGATGATCTCCCGGTAGGGGTTGGCAAGTTTCAGGACCTCTTTTTCATGTTCGATTCTGGCTGTGAGATCAGCCCGGGCGCCCGACATGGCCTTCAAGAACATGACCAGCCAGTGGTGGTCGTTCGGTTGGTCGCCATTGCCACTCAGCTTTTCGTATTCGGGCAGGGTTTTCTCAATGAAATGCTCCAGCGAACAGTAAGAGACGAAACTGTACCCGCTTCTTAACAGCAGGAGGCGGGAAAGAAGCCAGGTCAGACGGTTGTTTCCTTCACTGAAGGGCTTGATGCTCCGGAACCGGCAGCTGAAGTCGGCAATCACCAGCAGCGGATGCAGCGGTCCTTCACGCAGCAGTTGATCGGTGTCCTTAATCAGCTGGGCGGCGTCCAGGGAAAGTTCCGTCGGTTCCTGGGGGTTAACGGTCCTGGTGTTTCCCAGCATCAGGTCGTGCAGCTGGCGGACATGGTTTTCGATAAAGGCGATCTGCGGATAGGAGGAATGCACAAGTTTCAGGACATTGTTGTATCCCTTGACGATCAGCCTGACGTTCAGGGAAAGATCGGCCTGTTTCACACTTTTGCCGGCAAGGTACTCTCCGACCCTCCGGTCGGTGCAGCGGAAACCCGCAAGGCGTGCGGTGGCGGCAGCTGATTCCATGGCCGCCACCCGTTGCAGGGCGACAAGCCTCACCGGGAGAAGCTGGCCCAGGGACTCCCATCTGCCTTTGAATTCGTCGTTTGCCGCCACCAGATTGAGGACTTCATGAGTGACGGTGGATTCCGGCCTGCTCTCCGGAGAGGCGGGGGGAGTGTCTTCGGCAATGATATGAGGGTGCTGTTTCTGCATGATTCCTGCCAGCGGCTTATTGTTTTTCGTTGCGGGTGTTATTCGGGTCGCAGCACAATGGTATTGCATATTTCACAGCTTGCAAATAAATATTTTTCATTATGCAGCCCTTTTTCCTTGCTCTTGTGTTCTGCAGATCAGAGAGCGCACTCGAAGAGGTTTTGCACAAACTGCCCCTCCGCCGGCAACAGGTTTTCCTGCTGCGGATCCGGGAGGGAATGAGTATAAATGAGACGGCGGCGGCCATGGCCTGTGCCCTGGGCAGCGTGCCCATTGTGACCGGGCCGTGAAAAAGCTGAGACAGGAACTGGAGGACCAACGGCCATGAAAGAGAGCAAAGACCGAGAGCGCGACTTTATAGATGACGTGCAGCGGACTCTGCAGGAAAAGGGAGAAAAACTCGATCCGGAGATCCTGCTTAAACTGAGCGCCATGCGGGGCCGGGTGGTTGAATCCCGGTCTTCCTATCGGTTTCCCGGAATGTGGCGGGTGCTCAGGGTGCCGGCCACGGTCTTGATGATCCTGGGGATTCTCTATGTTTTTACCCTGGTTTTCTACCAGGCGCCGGCCGGTATTTACAGTTCTCTGACCTCGCTGGAGGATATGGAGATCCTGGTTGCCGAAGAGGGGCCGGATTTTTTTGCCGAACTGGATTTTTACACCTGGCTGGCTGCAGAGAAAGAAGGGGCGCCGTGAGCGCAGGGAATATTTTCCATATGGGTCCATCGAGAGCGGTGAGGTTGAAACGCTTTTTTATAATGATACTTGCGGTTTTGCTGCCGGCCTCGCCGGGATTTCCGGCAGAAGAAGGTACCAGGCCCCTTCCCTCCCTGGAACTTCTGGAGTTCCTGGGTGATTGGGAAACGGATGCCGGAGAATGGCTTGCTCCGGAAGAGGTTGAAAAAAGGGATCTTCCCGAACAGGAGCAGGGAAATGACAAGATACGGAATTAGCATTTCGATTGCCGTCTGGTGGGTCCTGATGATTTTCCTTTCGTGGGGACCGGTTGCTTTGGCTGCTGGTGATGAAGGACGTGCTGTGCAATGGTCGGAATTGACTCCGGACGAGCAGAAAACCTTGAAACCGTTTGCTGAGCGCTGGCAGGAACTCACTCCGGAAAAGCAGGATAAATTACGGCGGGGCGCCCGCCGCTGGAAGAAAATGAATTCCGGTGAGAGAAGACTTGCCGGTGAGAGATTGAAGCGGTGGAAGGAAATGAGCCCGGAACAGCGGCAGCAGGTCCGCCGGAGATTTGAATGGTTTCAGCAGCTTCCTGAAGAGGAGAGGCGCAGATTGAGGGATGCGGGCAAGAGGTTCCGGGAGCTGTCGCCGGAACGAAAGGAAAGATTGAAGGAACGCTGGCGGCAGATGTCTCCCGAAAAGCGGCAGGAATTCCGGGAGAGGCGTCGGGACAATGATCGCCCCGAGAGAAGGGATTCCAACCGCGATCTGCCCGGTGCCAGGAGCCAGAAGCCAGAATGACTGATTTTTTCACCCTTCGGGCATAAGTCTCGATGTCTCGCAAGCTCGCTTTCGCCCAGGGGCATAAGTTTCGTATAAGCAGGCACGCTGCTTAACTTAACTAATCGGGAAGAGCAGACCAGCTGCTCAACTTAAGCTTTAAGCTTTTCTCCCGGCTTCTGACTTCTGCCTTCTTGTGGAATACAGGCACGATACAATCGCCAAAATCCCTTTATTATCGGGAGATTAAACGAACTCAGAAAGTTGAGATTTTAATGTAACAATTGTCTTCACTTCAGAAAAAAAATGTTATAATGCAGCCATGTTTAAAAAGGTAAAAAAACACCAGGTCGGCTTCCGGGACTGTATGTCGCATGACCAGACCTCATGGAACCTCCAGCCGATCAAAAAGAAAACGCCCCTGGGCCGGATCCTGTTGAGGATCATTGTCTGGACGGTAATCCTCTATGTCCTCTATGCGATCCTGAAACCTTACGCCTGAGTTGCCCCGTTCCTTCATTGCCCGACGGCTATTTATCCACCACCCTCTGCTTTCAACAGTTCAGGTGAAGCATTGCCACCAACCCGTCCTTTGGTGTTTGGTTCAACATTTTCACGGCATCTTTGGTCAGCATCATCTCAAGGATGATCCCTTTTGCTTTGATATCTTTGATCAGATTTTTTCTCATCCGACCATTCCCGTCGTCCCCGGTTCCGATCACCAGGGTTCTGATACCAGGCGTGTTGATGATCTCTTCCAGTTCGTTTGAAAGAACATAGTGCATATCTTCCGGGCCGGGCCGGATCGTACCATCGGGCATGATGACGATATCTTTCTCATAGGTTATGCCGTTCACAATAATTTTCCCGAATTCATAGTGATCGATAGTGTAATTGCCGGCAAGCAAGACGACCGGCAGGAAACAGATAGCGGCGGCAAGCATCATGAGCATTGATTTCGTCCGGATTCTGAATCGTCTTTTCATGAGTTTCTCCAAAATTTCCTGAAATGTAATTATTGGCAAATCAATTGAATATTGCATCGAGTCCACAAAGAACGGCGTGTTCATCGATTTGTTCTTTCTGATGACAGGTTGAACAGACTGAAACGGCCTGCCCGATGAATTTTTTTGCTTTCACATCATAGAGCTGCAACCGGCCGTCCATTATAAACTCGTTGCCCTTGGGATTATTTGGATCTTCACAATTCGGGAGCAGGGCTTTTGATCGCATGGCGGCGATCACGTATCTTCCGTCCGGGGTGAAGATCGCATCGTGGTTGTCGTTCAGTTTCCCGACTGGTTCGTGATCGATAATCTCAAGAGTCTTTGCATCGATCAGCAGAAGGGCATTGCCTGCGGAATTGGCGATCATACTGCCGTCCGGGGAGTAATATTGCCGAAAGCTGACGAATGGTCCGTTTCCGGTGGCGATTTTTTTGTTCAGTACCTTGATCTTGCCTTCAGTGAATTTTTCCAGATCAAGCTCAAGAAGATGTATTTTACCGATTGTCTCACCGTGATCACTCCGAGATTCATTGATCGTAACCAGCAGCCGTTTGTAATCCGGAGAATTTGTGCCGTGATAATAGCGATACGGTTTGCCGATGTCCGCCTCGGTACCTTCCAGGGTTATTCTGCGTACCATCTTTAAATCCGACTTGTTGAATATATCGATGTAGCCTTTGTTTGACATGGCAATGGGGATAAAATGCTCTCTGCTCTGGGCTGAAGCGCAATACAAGGAGGCTTTCTGGTCGGCAAAAGAAGGGATGTCGACCAGTTTGTCGACAAGAACCTTGCCGGTGCGAAGATCCGTTTTACCGACATGGGTCACCGCGACATTGGCATATTCATCACTCTTGTCCTGCTGGTAGGTTGACCAGAACATGATGTTCCGGTCAATGTTGTCGATTCTCGGGTCGTGGGTGGGGTGGGTTTGTCGGCTGCCGATATCAATTTTGTCGAGGGCGTGCAAGGTAATCGGGGCTTCCGGCGTTGTCGGGTCAATGACGATCTGCGCCCTGGCAAAATGGCCGCCCATGCCCGCCACATAAAACGTGCCCCGATAGGTATCAGCGGCCCGGCTTGCCCCGACTCCCGTCATCAGAAATGCAACAGCTACCGCTACAAATGTTTTCATGCGTGTCTCCTTTTCAGCTGGTTTTCCGGATAACATGTAAAACTGTCACGAGATGTATCGGAAATCTAGCATCGGCGGAGACATCGGGCTGTCAATTGCGGCCGCATTTTTGTTAATTCCGGGCTTTTTGCAGTTCCTTGGGCGAAATCTTGTACCTGTTTTTGAACAGCTGGCTGAAGTAGGAGATGTTTTCAAAGCCGACTTCAAAGCACACTTCGGTAACATTTTTCTCGGCAGTGGACAGCAGTGAATAGGCACGGGCGAGTCGTTTTTGATTGATCCATTGTTTGGGAGGTTGCTTGTAAAGTTGCTGGAACTCTTTTTTAAAAGTAGTCAGGCTGCGGCCGGAGAGACGGGCAAATTCGTTAACGGTGATCGGTTTGGCAAAGTTTTTCTCCATAACGGACACCAGGTCTTTCTTGCGCTGGGAAAACAAATTTTTGAGGAAAAAGAGAAAATTGCCGCCTTCGTCCGACTCCAGTAAATGCAGCAGGATCTCCGTGAATTTCAACTTCAGCAATTCTTTGGAGTGGGTGCTTTCATGGAGAAAATAGGGGAAAATTGACTCCAGGCTACTCTTGAACAATGGAGAAATGACTATTTTGAATATTCCGTCCGTTGAGGGTTGCGGGATTGGTTTTTTTTCAAGGAGATGTGAGTTTGATTTCAGAAAGTCATCAAGGAAACGGTCTTCAATAAAGAACATCAGGCTCTGAAACCGGCTGTCGGTAGCGATGAACTCAGAGTACATGTAGGAATCTTTCTGGGCAAAAAAGGCGTCCCCGGCATCTATTACAAGATCTCCAGCTCCTAGATGCAGGACCTTTTTGCCGCCGAGGACAAAAACGAAAAGACAGGTTGTGATGACCACCTGATGGTCCGAGTGATCTTTAAAGTGGTGATATTTCCCGCAGGCAATGCCATCAAGTTCCAGGAAACGGTAATACTCCTGTTTTCGAAATGCTCTCGGGAGAACTACGGTGTTAACCATTGGTACCCCCTTGAGTACTTGACCGATTGTTTTCGGGCATCAGATGCAGTTTTTCCAGAAGAGAATCGTAACCGGACTGGATTTGAAAAGACAACAGATAAAGCAGGGGAAAACCGGTCAGAAAAAGATATGCAACGAGTTTTAAATCCGTCTCCGGTTTGTAGATATGTAACAGGACCCAGAAGACGAAACGATGGTAGAGATACATTCCGAATGATACGTAGCTTAATTTTCGGATGAGCTTTGCATTGACATGTACTGTGAATTTTTCAGCCAGAGCGATCAATGGCGGCAACGAAAAAATCAGGCAGGCCGGAACATAAAGGTGCTTGAACCAGGGATCTTTGATGACGCCGAACAGATACGTTACCAGAGCCAGGGCAGAGATGGATACAATCACGACAAACCAGCCTTTAAGCAGTTGAAAAACGGTTTCTGAGCGTGCGCAGAAAACTCCAAGAATAAAGAGCGGGAAATAATAGGCAAGACGAATATCCATCAGGTCGAGCGTAATGTTCAGGATGATGCATACGAGCAGAAAAATGCTGGTAATCACAAGTATGCGGACCACGGAGAAGCGATACACGATCAAGGGCAGCAGCATGTAGAAAAGAAAGATCATGGTCACAAACCAGAGGGTCTTGATCTGGATGTTCAGAATTGTGTTTAACAGAAACAACCCGCTGTAGAACTGCTTGCCGGAAATCTCCGAGGTAATAAAAAAAAGGACAAGGGAAGAAAAGTAGAGAGGATAAATTCGGATCAATCTTTTATTGATAAATCGACGGACGTCTGAAAAAGAGGTGACCTCTCCGGCGCTGTTGGTCAGAGTGAATCCGGAAACAAAAACAAAGACTCCCAGAGCGCCTATCGCAAGAGTTCTGCCAATGGTTGTGGCGAGAATGTCGTGGGCGTAATCATCCAGATGCCAGCCAAAAATGACATAGACCATGGCGACAACCTTCAACAGGTCGAAGCTCGGGTTGCGATATACCATCGGTTTTGCGGATGCAGGAAACATCTTGCCCATTCAATCACCCGGTTTAATTGCCACTATGTGGCAGTGAGTGGAAATATAACAGGGAAATTTTTTTAAGCAATCGGCAGCAAGAAAAAGTGGGTAGAATCGGTCTCTGGTGAGAGTAGATGAAGGATATAGAGCTTTCAGCCGTTATTTTTTCGTCATCCCCTTGCGGATTTGTTCCAGCCTGCTGCCCGGGGTGAATGCATTGTCCTGGGTTGGGAGTTCCGGTTTACCGAAGTCGAAGAATTCACTCGCTAAGATTCCGGCGATGAGGGTTGCGAAGAACAGCAGGATGTAGAGGATCTGTTTCGTTGATTTGTTCATCATAAGAGCCCTGTCTCCCAGTGACCTGCTCGGTCGGCATCATCACCATCCCGGCAATATAGAGACATTATCGTCCTTTGTAGTTGATTTTTCAAATTATTATGGCATAGAGTGCCATGTTGGCGGATTATGAACCCTGCATTTGCCGGAGATTTTTCCTGTCTGAAAGAGTTTTCAATGGAAGATTTTTATATCAATCACGGGTTTTCAGCCCTTTTCCTGTTGAGTTTTCTGGCTGCCACGGTTATTCCGCTCGGCTCGGAATGGCTGCTTGTAGCGCTGATCATAAAAGGATATGATCCGGTGGCGGGAATCGGGGTAGCAACCATCGGCAATACCCTGGGGGCAATGACCACCTATTGGATCGGCCTCTATGGCGGTGATTATCTGATCGGAAAGGTGCTCCGGGTGGATGATGCATCAAGGCATCGGGCTGAAGGGATCTACAGAAGATACGGCGTCTGGTCTCTGCTTCTGTCGTGGCTGCCGGTGGTTGGCGATCCCCTGTGCCTTGTGGGTGGGGCGTTCAAGGTGCGTTTCGAGATTTTTTCCGGGCTGGTTTTTATCGGCAAACTGGCGCGTTATGCTGCAGTTGGTATAGTGAGTGCGAGGCTTGCGGGGATCTGAAGTGGCCCCTGTCCCCGGCATCAGAACATTTCAATCGCAGCTCAGCGGTACACTACAAAAAACAACGAGCAGAGAACAAAATGCATATTGAAACCCTCGAAAAATGGCAGCATGATCATGACTTCTCCCTGATCCATGAAAAGGGTGAGAAGAGAACGAAGCAGGTCCTGGTCATTACCGCGATCACCATGGTGGTGGAGATCGTTGCCGGTTCGCTTTTCGGTTCCATGGCCCTTCTCGCCGACGGCTGGCATATGGGCACCCATGCGGCGGCCTTTGCCATCACGATTTTTGCCTATCAGTATACCCGGAAGCACGCCGGCAACCGGGATTTCACCTTCGGGACCGGCAAGGTCAGCGTGCTGGGCGGGTTTGCCAGCGCCATCGCTCTGGCCGCAGTGGCTCTGTTTATGGGTATCGAGTCATTTGAACGGTTTTTTTCGCCGCGGATGATCCGCTTTGACGAGGCGATCATTGTCGCGGTCATCGGTCTTTTGGTGAACCTGTTCTGCGCCTTTCTGCTCCACGGCCATCACACCCACGAAGATGATCATCACGGGCATCATCACCATGACCATAATCTGCGAGGCGCCTATCTCCATGTGGTGGCCGATGCCCTGACCTCGATCCTGGCGATCTTGGCCCTTTTTTCCGGCAAAATGTTCGGCTGGAACTGGCTGGATCCGCTGATCGGCATGGTCGGGGCGCTGGTCATCACCCGCTGGTCATACGGCCTTCTGCGTGATACCAGTGCGATCCTGCTGGACAGGAATATCGGGCGGGAGAGTATTCAGGAAATCAGGGAAAGAATTGAGGCTGATGGTGATAACCGGGTGTCCGATATCCACGTCTGGAAGATCGGTCCGGCCGACTATGCCGCGATCATTTCCCTGGTGACTCACAGCCCGCAAAGCATGGAGCACTACAGGGGGTTGATCAGTGAGTTTTCCGAGCTTTCCCATATCACTATCGAGGTGATTCAATGCAGAGACGGGGTCTGCTCAGTATGAGGTGTTCTTCAATGATAAAAAACCCGCTCTCTTGCCTGGTGCTGATCATCGCGACCATCATCGGAGGGATTGAGCCGGGTTTTGCCGACGAGATGAGCAAAAAAAAGCCGCTCTGGGAGCTTGGGCTTTTTAACAGCGCGATGACTTTTCCCCATTACCGCGGTTCCGACGAGCAGATGTACTATGTGCTGGCGATTCCTTATTTTGTCTATCGGGGTGAGGTTTTCAAGGCAGACCGGGACGGACTGAAGGGAATATTTTATAAGACCGACAAATTTGAAACGAGTGTTTCGCTTTCCGGCTACCCGCCGGTGAATGGAGATACCGAGGCCAGAGCGGGGATGCCCGATCTCGGCGCCTTGTTCGGAGCCGGGCCGGAGCTGAGATTTTATGTAAATGACCGGAAGGCGAGCAATCCGGTCTACCTCTCAACCTCGGTTCACGGGGTCTCTTCGATGGATTATGATTCCGGATTGAGAATTGCTTATGAAGGGCTTGAGTACAGAGCGCATCTGATCTATCGGAACACGACCCTGATCGGGAGGAAGGGATCATTTTTCGGGATCAACGCAGGGGTTTACTATGCAGATTCAGGCCTGAACAGCTATTTTTATGATGTTGAGCCTGAGTATGTGCGACCCGGCCGGCCCTTTTACAGGTCCGAACGGGGGCACTCCGGTCACAGCGTTCATTCCTACCTGATCTATAAACTCACAGATGTCTTTTCACTCGGGTTTTTCGGGCGCTGGGACAATGTTGCCCACGCCGTTTACAGCGACAGCCCGCTGGTCAAGCAGAAAGACACCTATATCGGCGGCATTTCCCTGATCTGGAAGATTGCCGAATCCAGAAAAATGGTGGAGGCAGAGTAGCGCAGATATTCTGGGCCGTCTATTTTTCGGCTGCAGCCTGTACAATGCCCGCCAGTGGTTTTTCTATTTTTGCCAGGGTTTCTTCATCTCATCATGAACGACTATAGCGCAGAATCTGTCCTTTGAAGGGCTTTGCCAGATAGTTTGAATGGGCAGGTTTGCTCTGGCTGTGCGAATAGCCGAGACTTACCATTTTTTTGCTGAAGCAGGCATGATGGCCGCGGCCCGGATCAACAAGGATTGCTTCGCAACGCGGATTTGCATGCCGGTCGATAAAACCGGCCAGGAGTTCGACATGACTTCTTTCGTAGAGCAGATCGCTGCCGATAACGAGATCAAAACCGCCCAACCCGCTGTCGCCATCTCCCCATCCGGTGCGGACGAAAGGGATTACGGCGCCTTTATTCAAAAGAACGTTTTCCAGTAAAAAGTTGCCCGCTTCAGGGTGGTAGTCGGTGGCGGTGATATCCGCCAGCCGGTGATTCAGAACCAGGCTCGCCAGTGCCATCCCGCAGCCGACTTCGAGAATCCTTTTTCCGGCGATCTCAAAATCGAACATGAGATGGGCGAGAACCTCCCCGGAATCCCAGACAACTCCGAAGAGCGGCCAGAGGGCCGATGATATCCCGAGTTTTTCTGCAGCGCCGTCCTCATCGAGAAATTGCTGCCGGTCTCGTAATGAGCGGACATGAATATCGACACCAGCAAACTCCATGGTCTGATACCGGATGCGTAACGAAGACATAAAACCTCTTTTGCTTTGATGACACGCAGTGCGTTTTCCTCAAATCCGCTTCTCTACGCAAAAAAACGATCTTACCCGTATTTACACCCTTCGGGTATAAGTTTCGTACGGGCAGAAGAGCTGCTCAACTGAAGCTTGATCCGGTATGACCAAGGATATTGTTGCCTGATGGTCCGGGAAATTAGATCGGGACAGGAAAGGGGTGGAGTAAACGGGCGATTGACGAGGTGGCGGGGCTTCCTGCTTGACGGAAAAGAGGCGACGCAGGAAAACTCCTACGGAGGAGTCAGGTAAAGCCGTTAATAATCACAGGAGCGGTTCCTCCTGTGATTATCTGCCGGGCCTGATTGCGACTTTGATATTATTCACTTCCTGATTTCGAAAAGGCGTGGTCGCAAACCTTGCCCGCCGCATCGAAATCGACGATCAGAATTTCGGAATAGGTCACCTTGCCGAATCCCTGAGCCTTGGCATATTCAAAGGTCCAGCGTTCAACACAGCCGCCGGGATGTCCGGTGAGATCTGTTTTTATCGTGTATGGCTCACCAAACCAGGCGCGAATCTGCGCCTTGTCCTGAACCCCGTTACTCACTTGATCGATGTGGGTTCTATCGATCCTGGTTCCGGCAGTGGCACAGGCGGCAACGGTGAGCAGAAGCAATATCGCGCAGAGATTTTTAAACATGACAGCCTCCTTTTATTTATTGTTTTCCATTTCAAAACCGGGAACATCGCGATCAATTCCCGATCCTGCTTCTCAGTTTTGTCGGTCTCGTAAAAAGGCACAAGTCGGACAGCGCCATTCCGCTCATTGGTTTATCGAAGGACGATCAGGACGGAGACGATTTTGTACGAACCCATCAATTTTCGGCGCGGAGTTCTTTCGCTTCTTCCAGCTCTTTCAGGCCGTGCATGATTTCCGGAATCGCTTTGGTGATCTGGATGAGGCCGAAGACCAGGATGCCGTGGTGTGCGCCAATGGAGCCTTCGCCGAAGCCTTCGATTGTTTCGATCCCTGCCGAGAGAATAAGAATGAGCCCGCTGAGCAGGTTGAGATAGGAACTCCGGGTGATTTTTCTGAGCATGGCTGATTTCCTTCTTTCACCATTATAGAATAAGTATCGTACGAACAGATAAGCTGTTCAGCTCGATTTTATAGCAGTTGATAAAGAAAAGGCAAGGTAATGAAACTCAGAATAATGCCGATGCCGACCAGGGCGGCGGTGAGACGGGGGGAGAGGTTGGCCAGAATCGCCAGGGCGCCCGCTGAAACCATCGGCGGCATGCCGGATTCGAATATCGCCACCTGTACCGCTTCTCCTTCGAGCCCCGCCAGTTTACAAAGAAACAAGGCGACAAGCGGCGCGCCGACCAGTTTTATCGAGAGTCCAATCCCGAGTTGCGAGAAGACCTCCCGGGTCAGGCGCAGGGTGAGCTGAAAACCCACAGCAACCATGACCAGCGGTACCAGGGTGGCGGCGAGAATTTTCAGCAGACCAACGGCCGTTGCCGGGTATGGCACCGCCCTGAGCAGCAGGGCGACCAGCAGGGCGATAAAGGGCGGGAAGAGGGCAATTTTTTTGCATACGCTCGCGACGGTCGGTTTGTTCTCGCCCGAGCCGTAACAGGCGAGGATGAACGAACCGTAAGTGGCGAGGGCGAGGAAGGAACCCAACTGGTCATAGAGAACCGCATACGGGATCGCCTGATCACCGAAAAAGGCCTTCACCATCGGGATGCCGAGAAAGGAGGTGTTTCCCATGGGGATCAAGAGCAGAAGACAGCCGGTGGTGGAACGATCCCAGTGTAGAATCTTTGACAGGAGCAGGATCGCCGAAGCGGACAGCGCCAGCATCACCCAGGGCAGCAGGGCGGGCACCAGAAGGTCCGGCGAGAAGACCAGTTCCGGAATCTTGAGCAGAACCAGTGCGGGCAGGGAGATATAGATGACAAAGACGTTCAGGACATTGCCGGTCTCCCTGGGAAAAGCGGGGAGCCGCCTGATGGCCATGCCGATCAACAGGCAGGTTATGGTAACCGCAAAATTTTCCATCGCTCAGCAGTTCCCATCTTTTTCCAGCTCTGTTTCGAGTTGGAGCGCCGAGAGCGAAACATTGACGTCGGCAATGAAAAAAAGCAGGCCGAGGATCAGGGAACTCATGCAGGAGATGAAGAGGATGATGATCAATGAGGCCGCCTCAAGATTCATCAGGGCAACAATAAACAGACCGATCACCAGAAAGGCCGCCAGCAGCAGGCTCAGTGAGGCAAGGGCGATGGATACCCGGAGCAGTCGTGCCCTGCGGGTCAGGATCAGAAGTTGACTCCGGACCTGATGGGACTCACTGCTGGAATCAGTCCGCAGCAGCTGTGCCAGAATTCTCGCCCGATCAATGACCCGGCCAAACCGGTTGGTCATCGACAGCAGCACCAGGCCGGCGCCGGAAATTACAATCACCGGGCTGATCGACAGCTGGAGGACCGGGACAATCTGTTCAAGGGTCATCAGATGGTCTCCTTCAGGCGCCGAGCAACTTCTGCCGGAAGATGAAAAAAAGGGCGCCCAGGATACACAGCCCCGCCCAGAGAAAATCGAGCCGGATCTCTTCCTTCATGAAGAGGACCGAAAACGGGACAAAAACCGAAAGGGTGATGACCTCCTGGAGGATTTTGAGTTGGCCGAGGTTCATCGCCTGAAAGCCGATCCGGTTCGCCGGAACCTGGAGCAGATATTCAAAGAGCGCGATGCCCCAGCTGACGAGCGCGGCGATGATCCACGGCTTGTGGGAGAGATTTTTCAGGTGGCCGTACCAGGCGAAGGTCATGAAAATATTGCTGCAGCAGAGTAGTCCGGCTGAAATAATAATGGCCCGCATTTTTGTTTACCTTCATCTATGGGTTTCTGGTTCAGTACACCGGCGCGGCCGGAAAATCAAGAAGATGATTGGGGGGCGGGGCAACGGATTTTTTTCCGGTTCAGGGTCGAAACAGCAGCGTGGCCCCGACCAGGGCAAGAAAAACACCGACAAAGGTCCGAAAGGAGTCTCTGGAAATCCCGCTCAGGAATTTTTTTGCCAGGTACGCCCCGGCAAACGAGAGGGGAATGCACGCCAGCAAAAAATAGAGCAGCTCGCCGGAGATTCGCGTTCCCCCCCAGAGGTAGCGCGATACCCGGGTCAGATCGATGAACAGGGCGATCAGTCCGGAAGTGAAAATATACACCTCCTTCGGCAGCTTGAAGGCGGCAAGAAAAGCGCCGCGAACGGCCCCGCCGACCCCGAAGAATCCTGCGAACAGTCCGGAGCAGAACCCTCCGGCGAGGGCCGTGGTCCCGGTCTGCGGCATGGCCCAGTCCCGCTTCAGAAAAAGGAAGATGACATAGAGAATCAGGAAGAGGCCGAGCATTTTTTTCAGGGGCAGGGCCGGAACCGAGAGCGAGAATGATGCGCCGAGAAAGCTTGCGATGATGCCGGAAAGGCCGAAGCAGAGAACAAGTTTCCAGTCACAGCCGCTCCTGAACAGCAGGACCTTCCACAGATCACCGCAGAGATGGATGATGCCCACGAAAAGGAGCGCGAGGGGAACCGGGAAGAACAGGGTCAGCACCGGCATCATCACAGTCGAGGTGCCGAACCCTGTCGCGGTGCCGATTCCGGAGGCAACAAAGGTCAACAGGCAGAGCAATATTCCCTGGGTCATTTCAGCTCGTATTTCATGAGTTTCAGCAGGACGTGAGCGGTTGCTTTTTCGGTTGAAACCACAACTTCATAAGGAGATAAGGAACCGTCTTTTTGGATGGTGAGGGTTGTTTTTACATTAAGATGGGGCTGGCCGGTATTGAAGGTGTCTACCACCGCGTTTTTGATCGGGCAATCCTCACAGTTCGGGTCTTTGCCGCAGCCAGCTTCCGAAAACGAATGGATACAGTCGAACACCTGACCTCCCCGGAACCCTTCAATCCGGGAGAGGTCTTTGTTGAACAGCCTGCAGGCCGCCCGGTTCGCGGTTACAACCTGCCG